>NZ_JALRGW010000070.1:0-1198 GCF_023253315.1 Aestuarium sp. | reverse complement strand
CAAGGCTCATACGCCAGCAGCTTGTAGTTGGTGCCGCCACACAGGAACTTATGAAGCGCAGGTGCACCAGTTCCATCAATGTCGATGCGCATATACGCCTCAGTGACAGTCACGACCCGCATTGCTGGGTCTAGCTTGTTGTCTGAGTTTACGTCTTCGAGATAGTCCTGACGTTCAAAGATTTCGGCGTCAGCCATTGCCGACCCGCCAGACCCGTTATCAAGGTCTTTCAGATCGTCATACTCAAAGCCCATGCCAAGCAGGTCGCCAATGCGCATCTCAGTGCGATGGGCCACAACGTAAGCATCGTCAAAGTTACGAGCGTCACGGTCTACGAAGAACTCTTCAGGCGGCACGCTTTCAATGCACATATCGCCCTTGGTTTCCATGCGGCTGATCTTGACGGAGTGGCGAGGCATTTCAACCTGCATACCCATGTCGTCAATCTCAACAGACATTTCTGTCATCTGCTCAACAAGCGTGTTGTCTTCGTCGTCTAAGAGCAGTTGCAGTTCTTCGTCGCTCAAGTCGGTGAAGCTATAGAACTTCGCCTCATCGTATTCTTTCCAATACGCTTTAGCGATGCCCTGTTTCTTGATCAGCGCATCGTGCGAAACGTCTTGCAGGATTTTGTATCCGTCATGACGGTTGAACTGGTAGTCAATGAAAGCCGTTGCCTGTTCAGCCGATGCCACGCACTTTGGTTGCGACAACCTTAGAGCGCCCGTCCTCATGTCCAATGTCAACTTCGCCATCGTAGTAACGCTGGGCAATGATGCGCCGTTGAGAGATTTCGCCTTCTACGAACGAAACAGCGTTCTCAATTGCGTCCTGAACAATGGCCTCAATTTCCTCACGCTCTTTCGGGCGCAGTTCATTGTATTCTTCTTCGCCATCATCCTCATCATCCAGCGACAGTTCTTCGCCTTCCATGAGGTCTTCAAGTAAATCTTTTTTGTCCATTGTGTTCCTCACTGCTGGCTAGTTACTGCGGGAATGGAACCCTTGAAGCCAAGTTGGATAAGCGTATTTACGGCATTCTGCGCACGAGTATTCTGACGTTGCGCCTGCGCTTCAAGCATAAGAGCGTTGATTGCTGCATCGCGCTCTTCGCCAGTTAGCGAAAGAATTTGCCCAAGTTCTGCATTAGCGTTTGCCGTTCGAGAACCATACAAAATGTTGTCAATCACAGAGTTTG
>NZ_JALRGW010000006.1:0-113655 GCF_023253315.1 Aestuarium sp. | reverse complement strand
ATACTTACGGTCTTAATTTCTGAGAATGAGGAAGATGGAAAGAACTAACGGAAGACGCATTAAAACCATTAATAGAAAAATATGTCTGAAAATAAACTAAAGCAACATCATTATACATGAAACCCAATTTCACAAGAAAAGCAAGACGATATATACAAAATGATTAGTATTGGTATAACTGATATCGCAGTTGCAAAAGAACTTTCTATTAATGTAAACACTGTTAGACGGTACAAGATAAAATTTAACTTAAACTAGTCTATGAAAAGAAAAAGGAAAAGACCAACAAATGAAAAAGACATAGACACAATAGTGAGTATGGGTTGGCAAAACAAGATGCGTCCAAAGTCGATCCAGTGATCGAAATTGCGATTACACCGAACCGTGGTGATGCGCTGGGCGTTCGCGGTATCGCCCGCGACCTCGCCGCGCGTGGCTTGGGCAAGCTCAAAGATCGCACCGTTGATCCTGTGCCAGCATCGTTTGAATCTGACCTGACCGTGACCATTGATGACGACACATTGGACGGCTGCCCGCTGTTCTGTGGTCGCCTGATCAAAGGCGTGAAAAACGGCCCGTCGCCCGAATGGCTTCAGACCTGTCTAAAAGCGATTGGTCTGCGTCCGATTTCGTTCCTCGTCGATGTCACCAACTTCTTCACCTACGACCAGAACCGTCCGCTCCACGTGTTTGACGCGGATAAGGTCGCGGGCAACCTGCGTGTTCACCGTGCGGCTGGTGGCGAAACTATCGTGGCGCTCGATGAAAAGACCTACACGCTGCCGGCGGGCGCTATGGTGATTTCTGATGATAACGGTGTTGAGAGTATCGCTGGCATCATGGGTGGCGACCACACTGGTTGCACCGATGAGACTGTGAACGTCTTTGTCGAATCTGCGTGGTGGGACCCGATCCAGATCGCAACCACGGGACGCGCGCTCAAGATCAACTCGGATGCGCGTTATCGTTTTGAACGCACTGTTGATCCTGAATTCACAGCCGAAGGTCTGGAACATGCGGTTCGCATGATCGTTGATCACGCAGGTGGTGAGGCGTCTGATGTTGTTGTTGCGGGCGCTGTGCCGAATTTTGCGCGCTCGTATAAGCTGGACGCAAAGCGTGTGCAGAGCCTTGTTGGCATGGACATTCCAGAGAGCGAACAGCGCCAGACACTGACCGCGCTGGGCTTCCGTATGGATGGTGATCAGGCGCACGTTCCGTCGTGGCGTTCCGACGTTCAAGGTGAGGCGGACCTCGTTGAGGAAGTCGCGCGTATTGCGTCCTTGACCAAGCTTGAGGGTAAACCGTTGCCCCGTGTCACTGCAGGCGTGCCAAAACCTGTGCTGACACCGCTTCAGGTGCGATCGTCCGCTGCACGCCGCACCACTGCGTCGCTCGGCTACAATGAATGCGTGACCTACACCTTTATCGACCGCGAAGCGGCTGCGTTGTTTGGTGGCGGTACCGAGGCGACCGAGTTGGAAAACCCAATTTCGTCGGACATGAGCCACATGCGTCCTGACCTCTTGCCTGCCCTGCTTCGTGCAGCAGCACGCAATCAGGCACGTGGCTTTGCCGATTTGGCCTTGTTTGAGGTCGGCCATGCCTTTGCTGGCGGTAGACCGGGTGAACAGCAGCTGCAGGTAAGCGGCGTTCTTATCGGTCGGACTGGCCCCAAAGACGTGCATGGCGCGTCGCGTGCGGTTGATGTTTATGACGCCAAAGCCGATGCCGAAGCGATCCTCGCTGCAATGGGTGCGCCTGCCAAGGTGCAGATCATGCGCGACGGTCCAGCGTGGTTCCACCCTGGCCGTCATGGTAAAATCTGCCTCGGCCCGAAAAAGGTCTTGGGCATCTTTGGTGAACTTCACCCGAAAATCCTACGTGAGATGGACATCAAAGGTCCTGCCGTTGCGTTCACTCTCTTCCCTGAAGAGATCCCGCTGCCGAAAAACGCATCGGCCAGCCGTCCCGCAATGGATATCTCCGAACTGCAAGCGGTTGAGCGTGACTTTGCGTTCGTTGTCGATGCAGAGGTAGAGGCACTGACCTTGGTTAACGCAGCGGCGGGCGCGGATAAGGCACTGATCGACGATGTTCGTGTGTTCGACGAATTCTCGGGCGATAGCTTGGGTGAAGGCAAAAAATCCCTCGCGATTACGGTTCGTTTGCAGCCCAAAGAGGACACCCTCAAAGACAAAGATATCGAAGCCGTAAGCGCCAAGATCGTTGAGAAAGTGACCAAGGCGACAGGCGGCACCCTTCGCGGATAACGACAAAGGCGGCCTTAGTGGCCGCCTTTTTTGTTTGCCCTGTCAGATGGGTTTGCACAGTCGGGTTCGGCGTGTCAGACATTCGCCATGACACACGAGCCCACATTTTCTTTTTCTGGTTCAGGCTATGATCGCGCAGCCGAAGTGCGCGGCGATCTTGCTCCGCTGCGAAATGATCCAACAGCCACAACAATTGTGACGTGGCGTGGTAAAGTTCTTACCGAAAACAATGTCTTGGTGCGGTTGCCGCTTAATCACGATGCATTGGTCGCCCCAGTGATTGAGATATTTTTGGGACGCACTCCTTCGGGGCCAATCTTTGCGACCGACATTTCGAAATGGGAACCAGATGCCGATCTGACAGAGTTGGGTTCGTTTTTCGACCAATCGTTGCAGCACCACCCAGGCCTGCCCGAAACGATGGGGTTCGCCGAACTTCGGGCTGTGATGACGATGCTTAGCGCGCTTGATGCGGAACTCGCCGCAACAGCACGGGCAATAATCGGGTGGCACGACTCGCACCGTTTTTGTTCCCGCTGTGGGGCGGAATCAAAACCCGTTATGGGTGGCTGGCAGCGAGGGTGTGATGCCTGTGGCGGGCAGCATTTCCCACGCACGGACCCTGTCGTTATCATGCTCGTCACACATGGTGATCGCGTACTTTTGGGGCGTTCCCCTGGTTGGCCCGATCACATGTATTCCGTTTTGGCTGGGTTTATCGAACCGGGCGAAACGATGGAGGCTGCCGTTCGGCGCGAAGTAAACGAAGAGACAGGTGTTAAGGTTGGAGAGGTCCGCTATGTGGCGAGTCAGCCATGGCCGTTCCCAGCGAATCTGATGTTTGGATGTGAAGCAGAGGCCGAGACCGATCAAATCACCATCGACCCGAACGAATTGGAAGATGCCCTCTGGCTTGATCGTAGCGAACTGGCACAAGTGTTTGAGGGCACACACCCTTTGATCAATCAGCCGAGAAACGGCGCTATAGCGGGTTTTCTGCTCAAGCGGTGGTTGAGTAACGTAGATTAAACGGTCAAAAGAGAACAAAGTTCGAATGAGCGATTCAATTTGAGGCAAGCAAGTGCGGTTTAGCGCTAGAGAAGATATCGAAGCACCGATCGACTACGTTTACGGCAAAATCACTGATTTTGGTGGGTTTGAGCGTTCGGCGATGCGGCGTGGCATTGATGTGGAACGCAAGGATAGCCTTGCTGGCGTTGAGGTTGGTGCCAATTGGCATGTCGGGTTCAAATTTCGCGGAAAATCGCGGGCGGCTGAATTGACCTTGCAAAAGGTTGATAACCCAAACGGCGTTGATATCGGCTTTACCTCGGGTGGGGTGGAAGGCAGCACCAATATTGAATTGGTGCCGCTGTCGCCTGCGCGGACACGGTTGATCATTCGTCTAGATATAGCACCGCGCACACTGGCTGCGCGTCTTCTGCTGCAATCGCTGAAGCTGGCAAAGAGCAATCTGACCCAAAGGTTCAAAACGCGGATCGCTGACTTTGCCGAGGATGTTGAGACGTCCTATACGGGCGTTTAACGTGTTTCGTGGCGGCGTGCCGCTGCAGGGAAGGTGCCGATCACACGCACATGATCGGTGAAATAATCCAGTTCTTCCATGGCGAGACGGACATTTTCGTCTTCGGGATGTCCCTCGATTTCCGCATAGAACTCGGTCGCGGTGAATTCGCCGTCGACCATATAGCTTTCTAGCTTGGTCATGTTGATGCCGTTGGTCGCGAAACCGCCCATCGCTTTGTATAGCGCAGCCGGGATGTTCCGAACGCGGAAGACAAAGCTCATCATCATGCCATTGGTGCCACGGCGGGTCGTATCGGGTTCACGAGCCATAATGATAAAGCGGGTCGTGTTGCGGGAATGGTCCTCAATATGACGCGCGACAACGTCCAGACCGTAGATTTCGGCGGCGAGTTCGCTGGCGAGCGCGGCTTTGGTCACGTCGTTTGCTTCGGCCACTTCACGAGCCGCACGCGCGTTATCGGTGCTGACTTTGCCAGTGATGTTGTGATTCTTTAGAAATCCAGCGCATTGCGGGAGGATGACGACGTGGCCGTGGGCTTCTTTGACGTCTGACAGCGCTGCACCTTTGACGCCGAGAAGGTTCACGTGAACGCGAACGAATGCCTCGTCAACGATGTGAAGGCCCGATTTTGGCAACAGGCTATGGACATCAGCCACGCGGCCGTAGGTCGAGTTCTCGACCGCGATCATGCCCAAATCAGCCGCGCCAGACCGAACGGCCTCCATCGCGTCTTCGAATGTGTCACAGGGAAGCGGGTCGAAATCGGGGCGTGCTTCGACGCAAGCCTGATGACCATAGGCACCAAGTTCTCCCTGAAACGCGATTTTCTGGGTCATTTCTGTCCCCTCCACTGTTCTTTTGTCTACTTTGGGCAATAAGTCGCGGTTCTACTGCTTGCAAGAGTGGACAAGAAACTTGTAGATAGCCGCGAAACTGTGAACGGAATGGAACGCGACATGTTCGACACAATGACGATGACCAAGGTGCTGGGCGGCGTTTGCGGCACTTTCCTCGTTTTCTTGCTTGGTGGCTGGGCTGCTGAAAGCATTTATTCTGCTGGCGAAGGTGCTGGCCACGAGGGCGAGCACGCTCAGGCGTATGTAATCTCGCACGGCGACGGTGAAGTTGCTGTTGTAGAAGAAGGCCCGTCCTTCGAAGAAATCTTTGCAAATGCTGACGCAGCTGCTGGTGAGCGTGTTTTCCGCAAATGTGCGGCATGTCACTCTGCCGCTGAAGGCGAGAACGGCACAGGCCCGACCCTTTACGGCGTTGTGAACCGTCCTGTCGACTCGATCGCTGGCTTTGCATACTCGGGCGCTCTCGAGGCTGTGGCTGACGTTTGGTCGCCTGAGCACCTCAACGGATTCCTCGAGAACCCCAAAGGCTATGCACCGGGCACCGTAATGTCGTTCTCGGGTCTGGCAAAAGTTCAGGACCGTGCAGACGTGATTGCGTACCTGCAGAGCGTCTCTAACTAATTTAGTGAATATCACTTAGGCAAAGGCCGTCCCGAGGGGCGGCCTTTTGTCGTTTCACAATGCGATAACGCTTTCTCGTCTTGCCCTTTATGTATTGCCCGCCGTAGCTTTGTTTCAGGGTTTCAAAGGGGAGAAAACCATGACGAATTTCACCACCAAAGCTGCTGTTCGCGACACCAATCTGCGTCGCGTTGTGCTTTTGGCAGGTGCTGCGCTGATTGCGGGCGCATCATGGGCGAGTTCGGTGTTTGCTGAAACGCCCATCATTCAGACCCATGCCATTTCGACCTATGGCAATTTGAAATACCCTAGCCCTGATTTCGCGCACCTTGATTACGTAAACCCTGACGCGCCCAAAGGCGGAGAGTTTTCGACGTGGTTCACAGGCGGGTTCGACAACCTGAACCCCTACGCGACCCAAGAAGGTAAGCCCGCCTATCTGTCATCGTCCATGTTCGAATCGGTTTTGCAGGGCACATCGGACGATGTGGACGGGAATTACTGTTATCTGTGCACGACGATGGAATACCCAGAGACCAAAGATTGGGTGATCTTCCATTTGCGCGACGATGTGGTGTTTTCGGACGGCACCCCAATGACCGCGAACGACGTAGTCTTCAGCCATAACCTGATGATGGAACAGGCCACCGAATCGTATCGTTTCGCGGTGGCGCAGATGGTCGAAAGCGTTGAGGCGCTGGACGATTACACCGTGAAATTCACCTTTGCGGCCGATTATCCAAAGCAATCCGTGATCGAACAGGTCGGTGGTCAGCCAGTGTTTAGCCAGAAATGGTACGAGGAAACGGGTGCGCGTTTGGACGAAAGCCGCCTCGAAACTGGACCGGGTACGGGGCCTTATATGGTCGGCAGTTTTGAGGTGAATCACCAGATCATCTACGTTCGCAATCCCAACTTCTGGGGCACTGATCATCCGCTAAACATCGGTCAGAACAACTTTGATTCGATCCGCATCGAATACTTCGCGGACACCACGGCCGCATTTGAGGGGTTCAAGGCAGGTGAGTTCACCTTCCGACAGGAAAATTCCTCGCTGTCTTGGGCGACCTCCTATGATTTCCCCGCGATTCAAAATGGTTGGGTCGTGAAAGAGACGCTGCCGAATGGAAATGTACCTGGCGCGACGGGGTTTGTGTTCAACATGAAGTCGGGCAAATTCGACGATCTGCGCGTCCGTCAGGCCTTGGCCCTGATGTATAACTTCACCTGGACCAACGAAGAACTGCAATACGGGCTGTTTAAACAGCGCGAGAGCTTTTGGCAGAACGGGGATCTCGCGGCGCGCGGCGTTCCTGAGGGGCGCGAGTTGGAATTGCTTCAGTCAGTTTCTTCACTCATTGATCCGTCGATCCTGACGGATGAAGTTACCGTGCCGCACGTCTCTGGTGAATCGCAGCTCGACCGTCGGAACCTCCGCAGGGCCTTGGCGCTGATGGAGGAAGCAGGTTGGGTGCCCGGTGCCAACGGGATGCTGGAAAAAGACGGTGAGCCGCTGAAGGTCGAATTCTTGGGCTATAGTCCGACGTTCGACCGCATCATTCTGCCCTATGTCGATAACCTGCGGAAATTGGGCGTCGATGCCGAGTGGAACCGCATTGATCCTGCGCAATACACTGAACGCACCCGCAATTTCGATTTCGACATGATCTTTGACGGTTACCGTGTCGGTCCGATCGAGGGAGAAGGTTTGGGCCAGAAATTCGGATCGGATGGTTTGGGCGATGTATTTAACCCCGCCCATTATTCAAACCCCGCCGTCGATAAACTGGCCGAGTCGATCAAGGACGTCGAAACTTATGATGATATGGTGGCCCATGTCCGTGCGATTGACCGCATCATGCGTCGCGACCTGTTTGTCGTCCCGACATGGTATCTGGGCGATTACTGGGTGGCCTATTACGACATGTACGAACACCCCGAGACTCTGCCGCCCTATGCGCTGGGCGAGATGAGCTTCTGGTGGTATAACGCCGAAAAAGCCGAAGCACTAAAGGCCGCAGGGGCCCTACGCTAAGGACTAATAAGGCAGGTAGATGGGCGCTTATATACTTCGCAGATTGCTGCTCGTGATCCCGACGCTGCTAGGGATTATGATCCTCAATTTTGCGATCATCCAATTCATGCCGGGTGGTCCGATTGAGCAGGTCATCGCGCGGATGCAGGGCAATGGGGATGTGTTCGAAAACATCTCTGGCGGGGCAGGGGATGCCGAATTCCAAAGTGCTGGCGTTGAACTTCAAGGTGCCTATCCGGGTGCGCAGGGGCTAGATCCACGCTACCTCGCTGAATTGGAAAAGCGGTTTGGGTTCGACAAGCCACCGCTTGAACGGTTCCTGAATATGATGTGGAACTACGTCCGCTTTGATTTCGGAGAGAGCTATTTCCGCAAAATTTCGGTGCTCGATCTTGTTCTGGAAAAGATGCCCGTTTCGATCACACTTGGTCTTTGGTCGACGATCATCGCTTACCTTGTGTCGATCCCATTGGGCATCCGCAAAGCCATCAAAGACGGTTCGCAGTTCGACACATGGACCTCTGGGGCCATCATCGTGGCATATGCGATCCCGGGCTTCCTCTTTGCAATCCTTCTCATCGTTCTATTTGCGGGCGGTAGCTATTGGCGGATATTCCCATTGCGCGGCCTCACCAGTTCAAATTGGGAAGAACTGACCATGTGGGGCAAGGTTATTGACTACCTTTGGCACATCACGTTGCCCGTGCTGGCCTCAACGATTTCGGCCTTTGCGACGCTGACCTTGCTGACCAAAAACAGCTTCCTTGATGAGATCAAAAAGCAATACGTAATGACCGCTCGGGCCAAAGGGCTGACGGAAAACCGCGTCCTCTATGGCCATGTGTTCCGAAACGCGATGCTGATCGTGATCTCTGGGTTTCCAGCGCTTTTCGTCGCGGTGTTCTTTGGTGGTTCGGTGATTATCGAAACGCTGTTCAGCCTCGATGGGTTGGGGCGGATGGGGTACGAGGCGGCGATTGCGCGGGATTATCCCGTGGTCTTTGGGACGCTTTATGCGTTTTCGCTGATGGGGCTGGTCGTCGGGATTATCACCGACATCACATACGTGTTTATCGATCCGCGGATCGATTTCGAAAGCAGGGGGTAGGGTATGCGTCTGTCTCCACTCAATCAGCGTCGCTGGCGCAACTTCAAACGAAACCGTCGTGCGGTTTGGTCCCTGATCATCCTAGGCGCATGTTTCATTCTGAGCCTCTTTGCTGAGTTCATCGCCAACGATAAACCGATCCTTGTTAGCTACCGTGGCGAACTGCGCAGCCCCGTTTTGTCCTTTTATTCAGAAAAGGATTTTGGCGGCGATTTCGCGACTGAGGCTATTTACTCCTCAATCGAGGTGAAATGCCTGATCGTGTCTGGCGGCGCGGTAGAGTGTTTTGACGACCCTGAAGGTATCTACGACACCGTAACGACGGGCGGCACGCCTGAGGTTGAGGACTTCGCCAAGGGTTGGATGGTCTGGCCCGTCATCCCTTATTCCTACGATACGATTGTTGATGTGCGCGGCGTCGCTCCTGCGCCTCCATCGGACACGAACCTCTTGGGCACAGACGATACTAAACGCGATGTTCTGGCACGCGTGATCTATGGTTTCCGATTGTCGATCTTTTTCGCAATGATGGTGGTCGGCGTGTCGTCGGTCATTGGGATCGTCGCTGGCGCAGTCCAAGGGTATTTCGGCGGCTGGGTCGACCTCGGCTTTCAGCGGTTCATTGAAATCTGGGGCGGGATGCCGTCGCTCTATGTGATGATCATCCTCGTCGCGATTTTGGGAAAATCCTTCTGGCTCTTGGTCTTTATCACCGTGCTGTTCGGCTGGCCTGCATTGGTCGGTGTCGTGCGGGCTGAATTTCTGCGTGCCCGCAATTTCGAATACGTGCGTGCCGCGCGTGCGCTTGGGGTCGCTGACAGGACGATCATGTTCCGACACGTGCTCCCCAATGCGATGGTGGCGACGGTGACGATGCTGCCGTTCTTGGTCACGGGTGCAATCGCGACGCTGGCCAGTCTCGATTTTCTAGGCTTTGGCCTGCCATCGTCTGCGCCGTCGTTAGGTGACTTGACCCTTCAGGCCAAACGCAACCTCCAGGCGCCGTGGCTTGGCTTTACGGCGTTCTTTACCTTTGCATTTATGCTTTCGCTCCTCGTGTTTATCTTCGAGGGCGTGCGCGATGCCTTTGACCCGCGAAAGACCTTCTCATGAGTTTGCTCGAGGTCACAAACCTCTGCGTCGATTTCCGACAGGACAGCCAAACTACGCGGGCTGTCCGTGGCGTGTCATTTACCGTCGAAAAGGGTGAAACCGTTGCGCTGGTCGGTGAGTCGGGCTCTGGAAAATCGGTGACGGCTTTGTCGACGGTAGACCTGTTGGCGGATAGCGCTCAGGTGTCGGGGTCGATCCGCTACAACGGCGAAGAAATGGTGGGCGCATCAGACGCCACTTTGCGCCGCGTACGGGGCAATGACATCAGCTTCATCTTCCAAGAGCCGATGACATCGCTCAACCCGCTGCACACGATTGAGAAGCAGTTGGGCGAGTCCATTGAACTGCACCAAGGTTTGCGTGGTCCAAAGGTGCGCGACCGCATCATCGAGTTGCTCGACCGTGTGGGTATCCGCGATGCCGAGTCGCGATTGACGAGCTATCCGCACGAGCTTTCGGGGGGGCAGCGACAGAGGGTCATGATTGCGATGGCGCTAGCCAACGGGCCTGACCTGCTGATCGCTGACGAACCAACGACTGCGCTCGATGTGACCATTCAGGCGCAGATCCTCGACCTGATGGAGGACCTAAAGCGCAAAGAGGGCATGGCGATGCTCTTTATCACGCATGACCTGACGATCGTTCGAAAAATCGCGGACAAGGTCTGTGTGATGAAAGACGGTGAGATCGTTGAGACCGGGCCGACGGCTGAGATTTTCAGCAATCCGCAGCATCCCTACACTCAGATGCTATTGGCGGCTGAGGCGGCTGGTGAGCCAGCCCCTGTGCCAGAGAACGCGCCTGTCATTGCAGAGACCCAAAACCTCAAGATTTGGTTCCCGATCAAACGCGGATTGATGCGACGCACCACGGGCTACGTCAAAGCTGTGAACGATGCGACCCTAACCGTCCATGCGGGCGAAACATTGGGGATCGTGGGTGAATCAGGATCGGGGAAAACGACGCTCGCTCTCGCAATCATGCGATTGATCCGATCTGAAGGGCGGATCGTGTTCATGGGTCAGGCTGTTGATGGGTTGAACCAGAAACACATGCGGCCTTTGCGCAGCGGCATGCAGATCGTGTTCCAAGACCCCTTTGGCTCTCTCTCGCCGCGTATGACCGTCGAACAAATCATCGCCGAGGGTCTAACTGTTCACGGTGTCGAACGTGGTCAAAGCCCGCGCGAGATGGTTGCTGAGATCATGGCCGAAGTCGGGCTAGACCCAGAAATGATGCACCGATACCCGCACGAATTCTCGGGCGGACAACGGCAGCGTATCGCGATTGCGCGGGCGATGATCTTACGGCCGAAACTTGTGGTCTTGGACGAACCGACCTCTGCGTTGGATATGACGGTGCAGGTGCAAATCGTCGACCTGTTGCGCGATCTTCAGTGCAAGCACGGGCTGGCCTATTTGTTCATCAGCCACGACCTCAAAGTCGTGCGTGCATTGTCCCACAAGATCATGGTGATGCGTGCAGGTGACGTTGTAGAGGCAGGCCCTGCGGCGCAAATCTTTGACGCTCCGCAGTCGGACTACACCCGTGCGCTCATGGCTGCTGCCTTTGAAGGTCGGGCAGCGACCTAACCTTCGCTGCCGATCATAAAGCAGTTTTGACCACGTGCTTGTAGGCGACGACAGGCGAGTTCAGCCGTTTCGCGTGACATGCCCATAAAGTTGGCGTCGAACCCACGGGGGCTTTGCACCACGCGGCGCAGCGATCCGTCTAGGGTCGCCATTTCGTTCAGGGCAACACGGACGAGAATACGTTCCGCCTCATAGCGCGATCCAAAACGACCTACGTTGATGCCCCAGTGACGGCCGCCAGATGTGGAGACACGGGTGACGACTTCGGGACCCGTTGCAGCAGCCACAGCGACGGCAACATCGGCGGGATCAGTGACGACCTCTTCGATCTCGACTGGAGCGGAGGCTTGGATAAAGGCTGCGGGGCGTGCTTCGGGACGCGGGACCGCTTGGACAACGACGACTTGTGGGGCTTCTTCGATGACTTCAGCCACAGGCTCGATCGTGGCGACTTCCATCGCGGCAGCTAGAGCGTTCTCAATGTCCGCTGCATCGGCGACAACGGCCACAACCGCTTGCTCGGATACTGGGCGCGGGGTCGGACGTGGGCTGGATGTCACGGCACCGGTTACGCGAATGGTGCGGCCCGCTGCGCCCGGAACATCGGTCACGTTAGCGGCGATCATCTGCGGCTCATCATTCGAGCTGTTACCAGGCTGATAGGCGGGCAGGGGCGGGCGCTGGATGCGTGCGTTACGCGGCGCTTGAGCAAAGCCCATGTCCAGCAGTTCCGCAGCACGGGCGTTGCGTGCGGCGACAGAGGACGCGCCAAAGACGGATGCAATGATGCGCACGTTGCCGCGCTGTGCAGAAGCGACAAGGTTGTAACCAGCAGCGCTGGTAAAGCCGGTCTTAATGCCGTCCGCGCCCTCGTAGGCATTCAGGAAACGGCGGTTGGTGTTATACACTTCTGCCATGCCAGCGTCGGTCGAGCGGCGCGAGAAGATGTTATAATACTGCGGGAAATCGTAGACGAGGTGACGGCCTAGAATGGCCATGTCGTGCGCAGTCGACATGTGGCCGTTCTGAGTTAGGCCATTCGCATTGCGGAAAGATGTGCGCGACATGCCCATCGATTGGGCCATACGGTTCATTCGACGCGCAAAGGCTGCTTCGGACCCTTCGAGCGCGATTCCGATCGCAGTCGCCGCATCGTTTGCAGACTTCACAGCTGCAGCGCGGATCAAATACCGAAGGCGAATTTCCTGACCAGTGCGCAGACCGAGCTTGCTGGGTGGCTCCGCGGCTGCCTCAGACGTGATTTTGACCATCGTGTCGGGGCTGATCTCTCCGCGTTCGATGGCTTGGAACGCGATGTAGAGGGTCATCATTTTGGTGAGTGAGGCAGGGTGAAGTGGCGTGTCTGCGTTATAGGATTGGATCACTTCGCCAGTGCGCGCGTCCATCACATAGGTTGCACCAGGGCCTGCCACAGCAGTCTGCGGAACCCACATCGCAAAGACCAATGCGACTGACACAAATAGACCCATTAGGGCCCGAAATTTCGGACGACCTGCCACGGTTTGCCTCATACTGCCTCATGGCTCCAATCTGACGCTGGATGCCTTATTGATTGAGGAGAGAGTAACACGGTCGGATTCAGCCGAAAACACCTTATTTCAAAGCACTTTCATCGGGTGGTTGAACTGCAACGCCATATCTGGTGGTCGATTATTGGCGATCCGCTATATCGGCGATTGTGGCGGAAATGGGGCGGCGCGTCAGGCGAGTTCGGCTATCAACTTGGGTAGGTCGCCCAGACTTTCGAGTCGGTGATATCGGGCGTGTTCAGGCTCTTCGGCGTGTTCTAATTCCCACGTCAGCTCGTGTGGAACGTAAATGCCCCAGCCACCTGCCTCGATCGCGGGGATAATGTCGGACTTCAACGAATTGCCGACCATCATAACGCGCGGGGTCTCAAATCGTGCAAAAATACGCTGATAGACAGCGGCGGTCTTGTCGCTGACAATTTCGACGGACGAGAAGTAGTCCCCAAGGTTGGATTGGGCGAGCTTGCGCTCTTGATCCAAGAGATCGCCTTTGGTGATTAGGACAATCTGCGTTGAATTTGCCAGTTCAGGGATAACCTTCTCAACGTGAGGCAGCAAATTGATCGGATGCGCCAGCATATCGCGCCCCATATCGATCAGCGCCAATGTGATATGCCCAGGGAGTTTTGCATCGGTCACAGCAAGAGCGGTTTCGATCATCGAAAGGGTGAACCCTTTGATCCCATACCCATAGAACCGCAAATTACGTCGCTCCGCCGCCAAAAGCCGCGCCCGAAGGTCATGAGGATCGACATAATCTGCCAGCAATTCGGTAAATCGCTCTTGGCTCATTTGAAAGAATTTTTCGTTGTGCCAAAGGGTATCATCTGCGTCGAATGCGATCGTCCAACGGTGTGGCATGCCTTAGCTCCTGCTGGGGGTTTTCTTAGGCCCTAATAAGATTATATAACGCAGCGGACAGTTACGACTAGTGAGAGCATGAAGCGAACTGACTTCTTTATGATGGCCGAGGGGAATGACGACGATAATGATATCGGCGTCAAACTTGACGTGCGGCCCAAGACCAAGCGTCCGCCGTTGTATAAGGTGCTCATCCTGAACGACGACTACACGCCGATGGAATTCGTCGTGCACGTGTTGGAACGTTTCTTTGGTATGAACCATGCCCAAGCGTTCGAATTGATGCTCACCGTTCACAAAAAAGGCGTCGCCGTCGTCGGCGTTTATTCCTACGAAATTGCTGAAACCAAAGTGACGCAAGTGATGGATTTCGCGCAGCGTCATCAGCACCCGTTGCAATGCACAATGGAGAAAGAGTGACGCCCCGCGTCACCGTTCACAGATGTCCAAATCCAGATTAGCTACTGCCCTGAATGATGGGCTCATCGTCCTGCCCGAAGGTCAAATTCGCGTTATGCGTCCTGCCGCGGATTATGACCTGTCGATGTTCGCTCGTGAAAACCTGTGGATTGATACAGGGTTCAAGCCCGACGCGGTTTCGTGGTCAGGGGCGGGCTATAGCCTCGATCCAGTTGAGGCGCCTGTGACGATTGTCGTTGTGCCGCGAGCCAAGGCTCTTGCGCGTGCGATGGTTGCAGAGGCTGCGAAATCGTCCTTGGTTCTGATCGACGGCCAGAAAACCGATGGGATCGATAGTCTGTTCAAAGAATGCCGCAAGGCGCTGGGCGATCTGCCGAGCGTGACCAAATCGCATGGCCGCCTGTTCTGGTTTGGCGGCGAAAACCAATTCGCAGATTGGGCGCTGGGCGATCCGATCAAAGGCGAGAACGGGTTCTACACCAGCGCAGGCGTTTTCTCGGATGGTCAGGTGGATCGCGGCTCGAAACTGCTTGCCTCTGCTTTGCCTGATAAATTGCCCAAGCGGATGGCCGATTTTGGCGCTGGCTGGGGCTATCTGTCCGATACGGTTCTGAAACGCGAAGGGGTTGAGAGCATCGATCTGATTGAGGCGGAAAAAGTCGCCCTCGATTGTGCGCGTCTCAATGTGCCTGACGATCGTGCCGCGTTCCATTGGGCGGATGCCACTACATGGAAGGCGCCCGACAGCTATGGTGGCATCGTCATGAACCCGCCGTTCCACATTGGCCGCGAAGGAAGCCCTGCATTGGGCCGCGCCTTTATCGCCAATGCCGCGCGGAACCTCACGACCTCTGGGCACTTGTGGATGGTTGCAAACCGTCACCTGCCTTATGAGGCTGCGCTCAATGACCATTTCAAAGAGGTCAAAGAGATCGGCGGCGATGGTGCATTTAAATTGTTCCACGCTTTCCGCCCAATCCGCTAAGCTCTGACAGTCGACACTCGGGAGAGTCCAATGTCTTTTTCCATCGAAGGTAAAACCGCGATTGTGACGGGCGCCGCGAATGGCGTCGGTTTGGCAATCGGACGGCATTTCATCGAACAGGGCGCGAATGTGATGTTCGCGGACATGGACGAAGCCGCGCTTCAGCGCGAGATCGGGGTAGAGATCGAGGCTGACAGCGGGCCTGCCCGTATCTTTGCGGGGGATCTGCGCAAGAAGCTGACGATCAAAAACCTGCTCTCTGCGACCGTGGATGCGTTTGAACAGATCGACATCCTCGTGAATGCGGCCCGTCAGATCGTCCTGACGGACCCGCTCAACCCTGATGATGACAGCGTTTCGATGCTGCTAGAGCAGAACATGCTCGCGGGTCTGCGGTTGTCGCAGGCAGTAGCGCGCCGGATGGTGAAACTGGCAGAAGGACAGGATAAACCGCAAGTCGGCGCGATCATCAACTTGTCGTCCATTGCGGCACGACGCACGCATCCTGATCTTTTGGCCTATTCGGTATCGACGGCTGCGGCGGATCAAATGACACGGTCGCTGGCTGTTGCGCTGGCTCCGCATCGTATCCGCGTTAACTCCGTCGCGTTCGGCAGCGTTATGAGCGCGAGCCTGAAAGGTGCGCTGAAAGAACACGATGGATACCGCGAAGATATCCTGTGCCATACGCCGCTGAACCGCATCGCAAGCGCTTCTGAGGTTTGCGATGCCGTTCAGTATCTCGCGTGCGAGGCGTCTGGCTTTGTCACGGGTCAGATCATCACAGTGGACGGTGGGCGCACCCTGATCGATCCCGTTGGATGCGCCGCCCACTAAACCCGTTTATTCAGGGTGAATCGCGACGCACTGGTTGATGCCGTCTTGAACGGTTGAGGCCATAGCCTCGCGGCGCTGAAGCAGTGACTGCAGCTTTGCCTGTTCTGCGTTCAGATCAATTGCCACAGGCACTTTGTATTCGCGGGTCATCACTTCGTCGCAGGGGAAGCGAACCTCTTCGCCAGACTCGAGCGTTTGCGTGCAAGTCCGATCAATCGTCACAACTTCGGACCGTTCAGCGAGCGCATAGCCGCGATCAATGTTCGCTTGGGTTTCTGCGATCAGTGCGTTCAATGTGCGCTGGTTCGAGGTCACCTCGTTGATGCAACGTTCGCGAGGTGTGCCACAGGCTGCCAAAGCAACGAGTGGCAAAAGGATCAGGGCAGCACGCATATCGAATCTCCGTCAATTGGTCACACATCTGCGGTGTGGTTTCGCCTTCATATCAATGCTATGGCCGAGTGATATTCAATAGCACGACGAAAGGTGTCCCGATGACAGAGCAAATGGCTGATGAAAAAGCACGCGCATCCGCATGGTTCCGTCAATTAAGAGACGACATCGTCGCCGCATTTGAAAACCTTGAAGATACCCAGACAGAAGGCCCAACAGCTTCGCTACCTGCTGGCCGTTTTGAAGTCACGGAAACGAAACGTCAGGGCGACGCAGGCGAGGATGCTGGCGGCGGTCTTATGAGCGTGATGCGCGGTGGTCGTGTGTTCGAAAAAGTCGGCGTGAATGTCTCAACCGTTTACGGGTCACTGGGCGTAGCCGCACAAAAATCGATGGCAGCCCGTGGCGTTCCCGGCGTTGAAGAAGACCCGCGGTTCTGGGCGTCCGGCATTTCGCTCGTGGCGCATATGCAGAACCCGCATGCTCCCGCAGTCCACATGAATACACGGATGTTCTGGACTCCAGCTGCGTGGTGGTTTGGTGGTGGCTCGGACCTCAACCCATGCATCGAGTATTCCGAGGACACCCAGCATTTCCACGATGTGCAAAAGCAGCACCTCGACCCGCATGGCGACCACCTCTACCCCGAACTAAAGGCTTGGGCGGATGAGTATTTCTACGTTCCACACCGTGGTCGTGCTCGTGGTGTTGGCGGTATCTTTATGGACGACCGCAATTCTGGTGATTGGGAAGTAGATTTCGCCCTGACCCAAGACATCGGTCGTGCGTTTTTGCCCGCGTATCTTCCGGTGACCGAAAAACGGCGCAACACGCCGTGGACCGAGGCGGATAAGGACACGCAGCTGATCCACCGTGGCCTCTATGCCGAGTATAATCTTGTTTACGATCGTGGCACCAAATTCGGTCTCGCCACTGGTCACGATGCTAACGCGGTTCTGATGAGCCTACCGCCGATGGCGAAATGGATCTAACCCAGTCCATCCTGCAATTTGCCTTGGCGTCGTTTCTGATCGAACTGACGCCAGGGCCGAACATGGCCTATCTTGCCGTCGTCGCGGCCTGTGAGGGGCGGCGTTATGGCTTTGCAGCTGTGGCAGGTGTTGCGCTGGGGCTGGCCTTGGTCGGGATCGCGGCGGCGCTGGGCGTCGGGGCTATGATCAATGCCTCGCCCGTTCTGTATCAAACCTTACGCTGGGGCGGAGTGCTCTATCTGCTTTGGTTGGCCTATGATGGTTGGCGCGATTCTGATGAAGAGATCGAACACGCCGCGCTCGGCTCGCCGTTGGTGTTGTTCTTTCGGCGCGGTCTGATCACAAACCTTTTGAACCCAAAGGCAGCCGTATTCTACATCGCCGTTTTGCCGGGTTTCGTCGTCGATGGCGTCGCGGTGACGTCGCAGACAGTTACGCTGTCCATTGTCTATGTGGTCGTCGCCACTGCGATTCATGCGGCGATTGTCGGCTTGGCAGGGACGGCACAGACCCTTCTCGAAAACCCGAGAAAAAGGTTGGTCCTGCGGCGAGTCTTGTCGGTCGCTCTGGCCTTGGGCGCGTTTTGGTTTGCGTGGAAAACGCGGGGCTAAGGCAAAACGGGGACCCGAAGGTCCCCGTTTATAAAATCTCTAACGATCAGGTTACGCGCCGCGCACGGTATCGATCATCAATTGAACGTTGTCAGGGCTCGCATCAGGTGTGATCCCGTGACCGAGGTTAAAGATGTGCGGACCATTAGACAGCGCATCCACAACTTTACGCGTTTCGCGGATCAGGTCGTCGCCACCCGTTACCATGTGATGAGAGGCGAGGTTGCCTTGAACGCAGCCGCCGGTTTGCACGTGAGTTGCCGCCCATTCGGGCGACACGCCGTCGTCGAGCGCAATACAATCGGCGCCGATCTTTTCGTGCAGCCCCTCATAGCGTTCACCGGCACCACGCGGGAAGGCGATGACGGGCAAATCAGGGTAGCGGTTTTTCAGCGCTGCGGTGATCCGTCGGGCGGGTTCAACCGCGAAATCGTAGAAGTCCTGACCCTGAAGGCTACCAGCCCAACTGTCGAAAATCTTAACGACCTCTGCCCCTGCGACGACCTGTTTGGACAGATATTCGATGGTTGCATCTGTCAGAAGGTCGATGAGCGCCGCAAAGGTCGCGCGGTCGGCGGCTTTCAAAGCGTGTGCAGGGCCCTGATCCGGCGTCCCGCGGCCTGCGATCATATAGGTCGCAACGGTCCATGGTGCGCCAGCGAAACCGATCAGCGTCGTTTCCTTGGGCAATTCACGCGAGAGGATTTTGACCGTTTCGTAAACAGGGTTCAGAACTTCATCGATCTGATCAATCGGCTTGAGCGCCTTGAGTTCCGCAGGTGTCGTGACCGTTGTCATTCGCGGGCCTTCGCCCGTTTCAAACCAAAGATCGACGCCCAAGGCCTGCGGCAAAAGCAAAATGTCTGCAAAAAGAATCGCTGCGTCGAAGCCGTAGCGGCGGATCGGCTGCAAGGTGACCTCTGCGGCGAGCTCCGAATTGTAGCAAAGTGACAGGAAATCCCCTGCTTGCGCACGGGTTGCGCGATATTCCGGCAGATACCGCCCCGCTTGCCGCATCATCCAAATGGGCGGAGTTGGCAGTTTTTCACCGGCAAGGGCGCGCAAGATCGTCTTTGTCATGGTCATTCCTTTTCGTTCCCGTGGTTGGTCGCCAATGACGCAGGGCAAGTCAAGCCATTGCTGGCACGCAAAGGCGCGGCTAGAAAGCGCATATGACCATGATTTTGCCCACACCCGCTGAACCGCTTATGATCGGAACCCGTGGTTCGCCACTGGCGCTGGCGCAAGCCTACGAAACCCGTGCCCGTTTGATGGCGGCCTTTGATCTGCCCGTGGGTGCCTTTGAGATCGTTGTGATCAAGACCACAGGCGATGATCGTTCGATGATCGATGCGGATCGTCCGCTCAAGGAAATCGGCAATAAGGGTCTGTTTACCAAAGAAATCGAAGAGGCCATGTTGGATGGTCGGATCGATATCGCGGTTCATTCGATGAAAGACATGCCTGTCGCACAGCCTGATGGGCTTGTGCTCGATTGTTATCTTCCGCGTGAAGATGTGCGTGACGCCTTTGTGTCGTTGAAAGAGGGTGGCTTGGCCGCTCTGCCCGAAGGTGCCGTGGTTGGGACGTCGTCCCTGCGCCGTAAAGCACAGCTTCTGAATCGCCGCCCCGATCTGAAAATCGTGGAATTTCGTGGTAACGTTCAGACTCGTCTGAAAAAACTGGGCGATGGTGTTGCGGACGCGACTTTCCTTGCGATGGCTGGTTTGAATCGTTTGAACATGACCGACGTGCCGCGCGTGGCCATCGAAGTCGAAGAAATGCTGCCCGCGGTTGCGCAGGGCGCAATCGGGATCGAACGCCGCGTTGATGATGAACGCGCAGCGACGATGCTGGCTGCGATCCACCACACCCCGACAGGGCAGCGACTCGCTGCCGAGCGGGCGTTTCTGGCGGCTCTGGATGGGTCGTGTGAAACACCCATTGGCGGTTTGGCAGAACTACAGGGCGACACGCTACGTCTACGCGGAGAGATTTTGCGCATCGACGGTTCGCAATCCCTGAGCGATGAAGTCTCTGGTCCGATCAGTGAAGGTCCTGCTTTGGGCCAAGCTTTGGCTAAAACCTTGCTCGATAGGGCAGGCGGACGCTTCTTTTAATAGAGTTTCAAGGCCGCCAAAAATGGCGGCTTTGTTTTTTCGTCGGTCGGAATGAAAAAAGCTGGCTTTGCCTCTTGACGCGGACCCCAGCCAATAATATTCCGCCCGCACTTTCGGCGGTGTAGCTCAGTTGGTTAGAGCAGAGGAATCATAATCCTTGTGTCCGGGGTTCGAGTCCCTGCACCGCCACCATATCCCCCAGATATCAATGGAAATTCGCCGGAAAGTGATCGGGTAAACCGTTATCCGTTCAGGCTATAGCGGCGAATGGTTTCAAACTGACCGTCAGGGCGCTCGCCGACCAGTGCGATGGCGTCGATGATGAACGGGCGGGGGAGTGCGCCGAGGCTCAGTGTTTCAATCGCGGCCTTTGATCGGGTGGCCGTTTCTAGGTCCAGTTTACTTGAGAGCGTCATGTGGAATTTGAATTCCTCCATGACATAGGGATAACCCCATTGCATCAATAGCTCTGTCTGTCTGTCGGTTAATCCTGCCGCCTTGCGTCGTTCAATCTCTGACGCTCTAGCTGGAGCGCGGAAGTGGTCGAGTTCGCGAACGCAAGCCGCGGCTAATGCATTGAGGCCCGATTGCGATCCTTCGACTGTATAGGCAAGGAAAGAGCCGATCTGGCTTAGCTTGAGGCCGTCGAGCGTCACTGGAGCCAATACATCCGCGAGGTCGGCCACTGCGGCTTGCAGTTCGACTTCACCATGCGACTCGGCCAGTTGGAAGGGTGGCTTCAGCGTCGCGTGAAATCCGTATTTCCGTGGTGTTTCAGTGACGGCCTCAAGGTCGAGGCCGTCCACTGGCGGGTGCGGAACTGCGCTGCCTGTCGCGATATCCCATCCCAGCCAAGCTGCGCCGAATTGCTCGAGCGGTCCCGCAGGGGGAACATAGTAAATTGCGAAGCGGGTGAAATCGGACATGGCTTACTCCCTTTTAAACTGGGGATTTCGCAGAGTTGCGTGAAACCTTAATGACATCGACTATAGTGTAAACCGATGCACAAAAAGGTGTTCACGGTCCGTTTAGTCAGCAACTTCAGCGTCAAACCCGATCACATCGAGGGCTTCGATGACTTCGGCAGAGGTCTTATCGGTCGCGACTGTGATCTTGCGCTCATCCATGTCGAATTCGACAGTTGCTGCACCATCTAGGCCAGCGATTGCTGTCCCAATGGATGATTTACAGTGACCGCAGCTCATTTCGGGAACGTAAAGTTTCATTCTAGTCTCCATGCTATGCACATTAGATGGCGCTTCCACCTGCTGGAAGGTCAAGGGGCTATTGACCTTCCAGTTACTGGAGGCACTAAATAAAGCCAAGACCAAGGAAAGAAGGTGACCAATGGCCCGCCAAATGACCATCGCGGTGAGCGGAATGACATGTGCGGCATGTGTTGCACGAGTCGAGAAAATTCTCGGCCGCACCGATGGCGTTGAAACGGTGTCGGTGAATTTGGCCAAGGAAACGGCGACGATTACCTACTCGGACAACACCGTGCCATCGACCGTTTTAGAGGTGCTCGGCCAAGCGGGATACCCCGCACGCGTAGAAAGCGTATCTCTCGACGTGTCGGGCATGAC
Source organism: Aestuarium sp. (assembly GCF_023253315.1). Taxonomy (NCBI): domain Bacteria; kingdom Pseudomonadati; phylum Pseudomonadota; class Alphaproteobacteria; order Rhodobacterales; family Paracoccaceae; genus Aestuarium; species Aestuarium sp. Next base: position 92,152 of record NZ_JALRGW010000006.1, on the reverse strand, counting down.
CTGTGCGGCCTGCGTTGGTCGTGTTGAAAAACTGCTGACCCGTCAGGCGGGGATTGTCTCGGCTCAGGTGAACCTCGCGACAGAAACGGCGCAGGTTGAAACAGTCTTGGACGATTTGACGCCTGTGCTCGATGCGTTGGGCAAGGCAGGCTACCCAGCTCAACTGTCATCTGGTGGACGCAAGGCCGTTTCGGAACGCAAAGCCGAAGAAGCCGCAGCAATTCGGTCGCAATTCACCACGGCTTTGCTTCTGACACTGCCCGTTTTCGCCCTCGAAATGGGTGGGCACTTGTTCCCTCAGGTCCATCACTGGGTCGATATGGTGATCGGACAGTCCATGTTCCGTCGTATCCAGTTCCTGTTGGCAACTTTGCTAATGGCTGGTCCGGGGCAGGGGTTTTATCGCCTTGGTATTCCAGCCTTGTTCAAAGGCTCGCCTGATATGAACAGTCTTGTCGCCATGGGGGCGGGCGCTGCGTGGCTCTATTCAACGATCGTGACCTTTGCTCCGGGCTTTGTGCCCGTTGAGGCGCGCGCCGTTTATTTTGAGGCGTCGATGGTGATCATCACGCTGATCCTACTAGGGCGCTTTTTCGAAGCGCGGGCAAAGGGGCGGACGGGCGCTGCGATCGAAGCTTTGGTCAAACTACGCCCGACAACCGCCAGTGTTCTTACAGATGAAGGTGAGGTGCAAACCTCAGTCGAAAAACTTGTTCCCAGGGACATTGTGCGCATTCGCCCAGGGGAGCGGGTGCCTGTCGATGGTATTGTCGTCGATGGCAGCTCGTTTTTAGATGAATCGATGCTGACTGGCGAACCCGTTCCCGTGCTCAAATCCTTGGGTGATCAGGTCATCGGCGGGACGATGAATACGGACGGATCGATCTGCATGGAGGTGCGGGCCATTGGTGCCAACACCGTACTGTCGCGGATTGTGCAGATGGTCGAGCAAGCGCAGGTCGCGAAACTCCCGATCCAAGGCTTGGTCGATCGGATCACAAGCATTTTCGTGCCCATTGTGATTTTGATTGCTTTGGTCACCGCGGTAATCTGGATGATTACTGGCCCTGGGGTTTCTTATGCCGTGGTCGCGGCGGTCTCTGTCTTGATCATCGCATGTCCTTGCGCCATGGGCCTTGCCACCCCGACCTCGATCATGGTCGGGACGGGCCGTGCGGCTGAATTGGGCATATTGTTCCGTCGGGGTGATGCTCTGCAGCGCTTGAACGAGGTCACAACGGTTGCCTTTGATAAGACGGGCACACTGACCGAAGGCCACCCGCAAGTCGTCACAATCTACGCGCAGAACCGTCGTGAAGCACTTCGGTTCGCCGCCTCTGTTGAGGCAAAATCCGAACATCCAATGGCGCGGGCTATTCTGCGTGAGGCGACGTCAAATGGTGTCCAATTGGCTGCCGCCCAGTCATTCAAATCGACCGCAGGGAAAGGCGTCTCTGGCATCGTTGATACCCATCGGGTTTTGGTTGGATCGGAACGGTTCTTGACTGAAAATAACGTCTCGGTCGCTGCGTATTCGGCAAGAGCGGCGTCCCTCGCCCAAGAAGGCCAGACCCCGTTCTTTGTTGCTGTAGATGGCGCGATGGTCGCTCTTATCGGTGTTGAGGACCCTATCAAAGCTGGGGCCAGAGATGCCATTTCTGCGCTTCAAGAACGCGGGATGCGCGTGGCGATGGTCACGGGCGATAACATCGCCACCGCAGAGAGCATCGCGCGGCGGCTCGGCATTGATACGGTCGTGGCTGAAGTGCTTCCTGAAGGCAAAGTCGAAGCGGTCAAAGATCTCCAAGCGAACGGTCCTGTGGCGTTCTTTGGCGACGGGATCAACGACGCGCCCGCTTTGGCGCAGGCAGATGTCGGTGTCGCCATGGGCACGGGGACAGACGTCGCCGTAGAAACAGCGGACGTTGTGCTGATGCGTGGGGACCTCAGCGGTGCCGTTGCATCGGTTCGGATGAGCCGCGCAGTTATGCAAAACATTCGGCAAAACCTCTTTTGGGCATTTGCCTATAACATCGCGTTGATCCCCGTTGCTGCTGGCGTGCTTTATCCCGCATTTGGCATGCTCATGTCGCCCATGCTCGGGGCCAGCGCCATGGCCTTTTCGTCAGTGTTTGTGGTCAGTAACGCGCTACGTCTCCGTAGCTATTCAGCAGGACGGAAAGTGCGCTGATGAATATCAAAGAAGCCTCGGCTAGAACCAACCTTCCCGCGAAAACGATCCGTTATTACGAGGATATCGGCCTCGTTCAGCCAGATCGCAATGCGAACGGCTATCGTGCATTTGAAGAATCCGACATTCACAAACTTGCGTTTATCGGGCGGGCGCGTGGTTTGGGTTTTACCGTCGAAGAATGCCGCACCTTGCTGCATCTCTACGAAGACACGACGCGCACAAGCGCAGAGGTGAAATCCATTGCGCGCGATCACCTTGCACGGATCGATCAGCGGATTTCTGAGATGAAAGAGATGCGCAAAACCCTAGCTCATCTCGTGTCTTGCTGTGCGGGCGATGATCGGCCCAACTGTCCAATCCTCGATAGCCTCGCCGCGGATCAGAGCGTCAAATCTGGGTGACGGTGGACGTCTTTGTAGAGCAGGTATCGGAATGGTTCGTTGCTGGTCGCGACGCAAGCCTGCGGGCAAAACGCGCGCAGCCACATGAAATCGCCGGGACCGACATCAACCCAGCGTTCGTTCAGTAGATACCGCGCTGTGCCTTGTAGAACATAAAGCCCATGTTCCATCACGTGCGTTTCCGCAAAGGGGATGCGGCCACCTTTGGTAAAGGTCACGATGTTCACGTGCATATCGTGGCGTAGATCGGTTTGATCGACGAACCGCGACGTTCCCCAATCCTTAGTCTCGGACATCCAACTGATCGGAGTGTCATAATCGCTTGTGATATACGGCATTGGCGCATCATAGCCGTGCGCATGGACATATTGGCGGCGGACCCAGTGGAATTTCAGCGGGCCATCGCCCGCATTGCGTAAGGTCCAACGCGTATGGGGCGGAATGTAGGCGTATCCGCCCGCCATCAAAATATGGGTCTGGCCCGCAACGATCAGCTCCATAATACCGTCTGCGATGAACAGCACCGCCTCGGCATTTCGGTTCGGCTCTGGCGTGTCGGAGCCACCGTTTAGTCCGACCTCGACTGCATATTGCGCAAAGGTTTCGGCAAACCCGCTAAGTGGGCGTGCCAAAATCCAGCACCGTGTGTCAATCCACCCAGGCAGAAGGCTGGCGGTAATGTCCCGCATCGTTGCGGCTGGGATCAGCGCGTAGCTCTCGGTGAAATGAGCACCGTTCTGCGCAGGATCATCATCCAGAGAGGGCATTCCACCCAACGGAAAGGCATATGACATCAAAGTACTTTCACCTGTGCGAACCCCACGCCGAAGAAAACGACGTTAGGCCGATGATATCATAAGCGGCTCATTTCTGAGAACTTTTAGGCTCTGCCCAATTTTTATGAAGGTTTGTTATGCCAGATGTTCAAACCGCCATTCTACTTCTTGGGTCCAAACCTCACCCGCTTTGACGGTGATCTTTGGGAAGGACGGTTCATGCGGTGCGTTCGGCCAATACTGCGGTTCAAAGGCGAGAGCGGCGTAATCGGCAAACCCCGCGTTCGATGCCGTGCGGCCATCATAGACCTGAAGCCCAGGCATGTCGGTCGCGATGGTCATCCGAAGATCCCCGCCCTCGAGGGTCACGACATCGCGTAGATCTAGCTTGATCCGCGATAGGCAGAAGTTGTGGTCAATCGGCGGGTTGGCTGGAACGACGTCACGCAGGGTGCGGAAATCGTAGTCGGTACCTTCAACTTCGGTCACTTCGGTTGGAATGTTTTCAGCGTCTGTGGGCAAATAGTTCTGCGCTTTGATCTGCAATTTGTGACCCGCAAAGGTCGGGTCGCCTGTCAAATTCCAATAGCTGTGATTGCAGATGTTGATCATGCTCAACTCATCCGTCGTCGCAGTGATTTCCATCCGCATAACGTTGTCGGGCAGAATGGCGAAATGGGCCATGACGCGCTGGTTGCCGGGGAAACCAGCTTCGCCATCCGCGCAAAGGACGGTCAGCGTGACGGTATCGGGAGTTTGATCCTCAACAGTCCAAAGTTTGAACTGGCTGCCCCCTTCGGCAGAGTGAAGGATGTTGCGTCCCTCGTTCGGGGTCAGCATGTGCTCGATCCCGCCAAAGGTCGCGCGTGCGCCTTTGATCCGATTGCCAACAGGTGCGATGATCGGGCCGTAGTGCTTCATCGAAGTGAGGTAGTCGTTGATGTCGTCGGACCCTAGCGTGAGGTTGTAATCATGCCCTTTCAAACGCACGTCCTGCACGATTGCGCCATAGGTCAGGATCCTGACCGAAAGATCACCGTTCGAAATGGTGATCCGGTCCACAGTACGTCCATCAGGAAGAGTGCCGAAAGTCATTGAGCTATTCCTTTGTAAGCGGCCACGAGGCCAGCAAGAGTTGTGTCGGGCATCTGTAAAACAGGAACCGATTGAGTGGTCAGGGCGCGGGCATATCCGTCAGCGATCACGCCGTCGCCAATCACGGCAACGCGCTGACCGAGCCAGTAGGCCCGACTGCCTTTGAGGTCGGCCCCGATCAACAGGCCCAAAATGCGGCTTACGGCGTCACCTTCTGCAATGCGGGCCGACGCGATATGAGACAGGATGCGTTCTGGTCGATCCATCGCTTGGGCCAGACCTTCGTCGAACGCTGCTGTCGACATCGCGCCAGAGGCAAAGGCGGCAAAGGTTTCGGGTGTGACAGAGCTCTGAAAACTCACGATTTCGCCTGCGCTGACATGGACCCAGTGGACTTGCGTGGACACCAAACAGATCACACCGTCCCAATCATCCTGAATGGCCAAAAAACCTGCGATTGCTGCCGAGTGGGGAAGCCGATGCGCGGGGCTGTCCTGAACCACAGGCCCGAACTGTCCCGACGGCGGCAACGCCTTGCATGGCACACGGCTCACCGCTGCATCGGGGAGCCCAGCGATCACTTGCGGACCTTGCCAATCGCCGATTAACGCTTCAGGCGTTGTGCCCGTGCGCTGGGCCAATGGGATGTGATCGTTCATCAGCCATGATCGGCCAGATGTCAGGTCAATTGCGATCCAAGTCATGTGTCACCTCTTGCCTTCTTCAACCATGAAACGGCCCAAAGGCAAAGAGGGTAGGCCGCAACCTACTTGCCGCGTGGCGCGATTTTGGGTAGCTCCGCAGACTTTGATGACGTTGGAATACCCTATGACCGCTCCCACTCTCGCAATTGACTTTGGAACGTCGAATTCCGCCGTCGCTATCGTTGAAAATGGCGTTCTGCGTCGGCTTCCGATTGAGGATGGCGCGGACACCTTGCCGACGGCGGTATTCTTTCCTGCTGACCGCGGGGAAATGGTGATCGGTGCCGCTGCGGCAGAGGCGCTGATTGCGGGGGATGAGGGACGCTATATGCGTGCGCTGAAATCAGTCCTCGGCACATCGCTGTTTCACGAACAGCGCCCGATTGGTGGGCAGCGCCGCACGCTGGCCGACATTGTAACGGCGTTCTTAGTCGAGGTGAAAACCCGTGCCGAGGCGCAGATCGGTCAGACCTGCACGCGCGTCTTGTCTGGGCGTCCCGTCAGGTTCCACTCTGCCGATGCTGAGCGCGATCAAAAGGCCGAGGATGACTTGCGGGCCTGCTATCACGCGGCGGGCTTTACCGACGTTGAGTTTATGTTCGAACCCGAAGCTGCCGCTTGGGCCAGTCGTGCTTTTGGTGGGGTTGGGCAAACGGGGCTGATCGTGGATATCGGCGGCGGCACCTCCGACTTTTCCGTGTTCCAGAGCGATGATGATCGGCTGGATATTTTGCACAGCCACGGCATCAGATTGGGCGGCACCGATTTCGACCACGCGATTTCGATGGCCCACGCGATGCCCTATTTCGGATATGGCGGAGAGTTGCGGCGCACCTTTGGCGAAGGTCTACTGCCCGTGCCCAAATCGCTCTACGTTGATCTCTCAACTTGGGCCAAGATCCCGTTTCTCTATACCCGCGAAACGCTTCGTCTGATCGAGGATATGCAGCGTCATGCTGTCGACAGCGACGCGATGGATCGACTTCATGCTGTAATCGAAGACCAGCTTGGCCACGAAATCGCCTTTGCGGTTGAGGCGGGAAAGATCGCCGCAAACTCGGGCGAGCGGTCGGCGATGATCGACTTGGGTTCAGTTGAAAAGGGTCTGACTGTCCCAATCTCGGCGGGGTCGATGGGCGACGCGCTGTCCGAATTTCAGATGCAGTTGCGCGAGGCAATCTATGCGACGATTTTCGGTGCGGGCCTCACACCAGATAAAATCACATCCGTGGTATTGGTCGGCGGGTCGAGCCTCATGAACCTTGTTCAATCCGAGGCCCGCGCCGCCTGTCCAATGGCGCGTATCAACCGAAACGAGGCCTTCACCGCTGTTGTCGACGGTTTGGCGCTCGCTTCGGTTGGCTGATTAGGCCATCACGCGTGTCAGGGCCTGATCGACCGCATCGGTGATCTGGTCGATATCGTCCGCAGTCGCGATCAGTGCGGGCGCGAACAACAGTGTATTGTTGAAACCCGGCATAGAGCGGTTAGACGCCCCGATAATCACGCCGTTTTTCAGACAGTCTGCAACGACCGCCATCACACGTTTTTCGTCCATCGGTTCACGAGTTTCGCGGCTCTTGACCAGTTCCGCACCTTGGAACAGACCCATGCCGCGGACTTCACCGATGCAATCGTGTTTGTTCATCAGGTCGAGCAGGTTCTGGTGCAGACGGTTGCCCATCGCTGCAGAGTTTTCGCAGAGGTTTTCCTCTTCGATGATGCGCATGTTTTCGAGCGCTGCAACCGGGCCAGCCGTGCAGCCGCCGAAGGTCGAAATATCGCGGAAATAGCCAAGCGGATCGTCGGCATCTTTGAATTTTTCAAAGACCTCGTTCGTGGTGACGCAGCAAGAGATCGCCGCATAACCAGATGCGACGCCTTTGGCCATCGTGACGATATCGGGTTTGATGCCGAACTGCTGATAGCCGAACCAAGTCCCCGTGCGACCAAGGCCACAAACAACTTCGTCGATGTGCAGCAGGATATCGTATTTCTTACAGATTTCCTGAACGCGTTCCCAATACCCTTGCGGCGGCACGATGATGCCGCCACCAGCGGTGATCGGCTCGAGGCAGAGTGCGCCAATGGTATCTGGCCCCTCGCGCAGGATCACATCTTCAATCGCTTGGGCTGCACGTTCGCCATAACCCTCACCTGGCTGATCAGCGCGGTATTCGAGGCAATGCGGAACCTCAACAAAACCAGGTGCGAACGGGCCGTACTGCGCATTGCGTTCTTGCTGGCCACCTGCGGAAAGGCAGGCAATCGTGGTGCCGTGGTAATCGCGGTCACGGTAGAGAATTTTGTGTTTCTTGCCGCCATAGTGTTTGTGCGAAATCTGGCGGACCATTTTAAAGGCTTTCTCGTTCGCCTCGGAACCCGAGTTCGCATAGTAGACGCGGTCCAGACCCGGCATCTTCTCGATCAATCGCTGTGCGAATTCTGCACCCGGAATGGTCCCCTTTGCGCCGGCGAAGTAGCACATTTTCACCAGCTGATCGCGGACGGCATCAGCTATTTCTGTACGGCCATAGCCGACGTTGACGGTCCATACACCGCCCGATACAGCATCGAGGTGCTCTTTGCCCGTGATGTCCCAAACGCGCATCCCTTTGCCTTCGACGATGATCTGCGGGTCGATCGTTTCAAAGGGTTTGTGTTGGGCAAGATGGTGCCACACATGCGCGCGGTCGGATTCGATGACCGAAGCAGGATCGTTATGATATTGAGACATGGAAACCTCCGAAGGCGGGACCATAAAGGTTCCCGATAATTTGATCATATTGATCGGAGGGTGCGCTGGATTTTGGCTTTCGTCAACCTGTTCGAAAAGGACAATCGACTTATTGCGAGACGTTTTCTGAGGCGATTTCCTCGAGTGCATTGCGGGTCATAGACCAGCATTGCGGTAGGTCAGACAGCTTGGTACGCATTTCGTCGGCGCGGCCCGATTTCCCCAACACCTCAAGCTCGCGTAGCAAATCGCTGAATTGCAGCGTGCCAAAGAGAGACGCCGAACCAGCCAGTTTGTGGATGTCGCCGATCAGGATGTTGTCGTCGTTGTCAGGTGAGGTTGTGAACTGGTCGACCAAGCTATCGGTTTCGGCCAGGAACGCGTTCAGCAGTTTCGACGATCTTTCAGCGCCAAGGTCGCTCAAGAGGCCGCGCACGGCTTCGGTGTCGAGAAGGGCAGGCAGTGCGCGAGGGGCCGCCGCTGCAATGATTTCTGGGCTCTTGATGCTCAGAGCTTTGGCGAGCTTTGCACGCGAAATCGGTTTGACCAAAACATCGTTCATGCCTGAGTCTTTGAACCGTTCAATGTCCTCTGGCAGTGCGTTTGCGGTAAGCGCAACAATACGTGTGTCGCGACAACGTCCGTCACCGTTACGAATGGCTAGGGTGGCGGCGACGCCATCCATGCGCGGCATCGAAATATCCATCAAGATAACATCGTAGTGACGCAGGTTCGCGGCTGCGACGCCCTCTTGACCATCGTTGGTGAGGGTCACGCTGTGACCTTCTTTGCGCAACATCTCTTCGACCACCAACTGGTTGATCTGGTTGTCCTCGACCACAAGAATATCGAGCGATTGTTCTGGTTTTGGGCGCGGCGCTGGTTTTGCTTCAACTTCGACAGTTTCGGCAGCGCCTTTGGATAGGATTGGTAGAGGCAGGCGGAACCAGAACAGGCTGCCATCGCCCGGTTCGCTCTCTGCGCCAATGGCCCCATCAAGAGATTCAATCAGACGTTTCGCAATCCCAAGGCCGAGGCCCGTACCGCCGTATTCGCGCGCATATGTCGTGTCCAGCGTCACGAAGTCATCAAAGATCCGATCAAGATCCTCTTCGTTGATGCCGATGCCGCTGTCGATAATGCGGAATTCGACCACATCACTGTCACCCAGTTTTTCGGCCTCAATGCGAACGACGCCGTCACGGGTAAACTTGATCGCGTTTGAGACGAGGTTCAGCAGCACCTGACGCAACCGTTGCTGGTCGCCCAGAACGGTCGGATTGCCAAGCGCTTCGAGATCAATTTCGAGTTCCGTGTGGTTCGCATGTGCGAGGCTGCGCTGGCCATCGGCCACTTCGCTCACGAGAACAGACAAATTAAACGGCCGCTTCTCAGAACCTGTCCGACCTGCATCAAGCCGCGCGATGTCCAACACGTCATTGACATGGTGCAAGAGCAGCCTACCAGAGGTTTCGATGATCCGCAGGTAATCACGTTGACGTGGATTGAGCTCGGTTTCCGCGAGCAGTTCCATCGTCCCCAGCATCCCGTTGAGCGGGGTGCGCATTTCGTGGCTCATAACAGCCATGAATTCGGCTTTGGTCCGTTCGCCAGCCAATGCCTCGTCGCGTGCCTTGAGCAGTTCTTGCTCTGCGGCGACCTGAGCGGAGTTGTCGCGAAGGAATGACACGAACAAAATACGGTTCGATGCGGGCGCCCGCGCGATGGAGAATTCACAAGGGAACAGCTCACCGTTTTTGCGTAGGGCTTCCATCTGGATGCGCCCACGACCAACCACATGAGTGCTGCCGTCGCGAAGGTGGCGTTTCATACCCTCAAGGTGCGCTTTGCGGTATTTCAGCGGGATAATCATATCGACCATCGGCGATCCGATGGCTTCGGTCCTGCTATAACCGAAAATGTATTCCGCAGCGCCGTTATATTCGACAATCAACCCCGCCTCATCGATCACGATGACGGCGTCGAGTGTCGAAGACACCATCGCTTCGAGGCGAGCAGAGGTGGTTCGTGTGACTTCGGCGCTGCGTTGCGCGACGCGGTACAATTGGAACAGAACGATGGCGAGGATCACGAGCGCCATGACGAGCGCCATGGTCAGCGCCGCTACGCGCATCAAGGTGAGCCAAACCTCGGACCTGCTTCGGTCTGAGACGCCAGCAAAATAGTCGATGCCGATCAATGCAATTTGCCGAACGGCAGTCCCGACAATCTCGACCTGTTTAGATAGTTCTGGCAATTGAGCGCGCAGTTCGTCGTCTGGCCCATCAATCAGCGGGATCATGTCGTTGACGGCTGCGTTTAGCCCCGCAAGGAGGTTAGCAAACGACAGTTCGCCCCTCAGCGTTTCATAGGCTTGGCCCGTGCGGAATGTGGCCACGCGGCTGTAAAGGATGTCAAACCGTCGCCGAACATCCCTTACGTCGCCATCGAGTTGAGCCTCTGTGATTGCAGCGTGGAAGTTGAGATATTCAACTTCCAGCTGGGACAATACCCATTGCACGTTGTCGGAACTCGCGGTCGCTTGTTCCTTAATCTTTCGGTTCACCTCGAAGCCGAGGATGGCAATCGCGCCAAAGCACACCAAGAGAACCACACCAAGTATGCCAAAGCGGGCCCATCTTAGGGGCTGTTGTTTGTTGCCTTGAGCCGTCACGAACCATCCGTGTTCTATTTACTCATGACCTAACGGATCACTCCGTTATTTCTATACGATCTAACTGCCAAATGCTCCGAGAATAAACGACTTCGGTTTGGAATTGGGGAGCCTCATCGTAGGGATATACAATCCAGAGGGGCCCCTTGTCACGAAGTGTCATCACAGAACCGTTATTTTCATAGGCAATCAGCGCAGCTGTGCTGGTTGGATCATCAAGGGGGATTTCGATTGCATAATCGTTAACTGCAGTCGCCTTGATGACAGTTCCTTCGGCTTCAACAGCTTCAAGTAGAGCGGTGAGCGGGACGCCAACGAAAGATTGAACGCCTTCGGTCCAAATTGTTGTTGTCTCGATCGACGTCATGCCGAGCTCTTTGATCATGTCGAGATCAAAAACTGCCGTGTCATTGTCGTTTGTCGAGGCGATTCCACCAGAGACCGTCAGAATGATTTCACTTTTTGGTTGCGCCAAATCTGCAGCGTGAGAGGTGGTTGAAAATGATGCAAAACAAATGGTTGCTGCAATTTTTCCTAGTTTTAATAACGACTGTTCCATTTGCTTTCGAATCTCCTCTGGGTGGATTGGTATCTTCAGGCTCTGAGATTGCACCTTTTGAAGTAGGTTGCATTCAAGCATAGGGGTATTAGTGTATGCTAAAGTATATATTATGTTGCCGTGAGAACGTTAAAGTATACGTACGCAAGTATACGACATCGTCTGGTTGTGCGGTAACCATTCCTTAGTAGCGAAGTTTGATTTCTTCGGGTTGAATGGTGAAATGATGTATAATCAAAATGTACAAGGCGTCGTTAAAGGCGCGAAATTAGGTGGGATAACTCCCTTAGCACAGGGCGGATACTCCACAAAATTGACGGAGCAAACCATGCGGGTACTTATCGCAGACGACCATGATCTGGTTCGAGAGACTGTTGCGGCCTTTTTGATGGCTGAAGGGGTCGTCGAAGTTAAGACGGCTGCGTCATTGGATGAAGCTGTGAAGATCACAGAAGAAACTGGTAGCTTCGATGTGGTTCTCCTCGACTACAACATGCCGGGGATGAATGGCCTCGAAGGTTTGACCAAGATGCGCGCGTCGAATGACGGTCGTCCTGTTGCGATCCTGTCCGGCACCGCGACCCGCGACGTTGCTGACGCCGCTCTAAAGGCTGGCGCGGCAGGGTTTGTTCCGAAAACGCTTGCCTCGAAATCGATGGTGACAGCGATCCGCTTTATGGCGGCTGGTGAAACCTACGCCCCGTTCGGCTTCATGCAAGAAGCGCCGGCTGCGGGTGACGGTCTGCTAACCAAACGCGAAACTGACGTTTTGCGCGGCATCTGCGAAGGTAAATCGAACAAAGAGATCGCTCGCGACCTCGACCTTCAGGAAGTGACTGTGAAACTCCACGTCAAGACACTGAGCCGCAAGCTCGACGCGCGGAACCGTACGCAGGCAGCGATGATCGCACGCGATCGTAACCTCGTCTAAGAATTTAAACGCCACTCACGGCACAAAAGGGCGGTCCGAGAGGGCCGCCTTTTTTAATCGTCCATATCGTCGCCAAAGCTTCCGCCTAACTGGTCAAAGAGGGCACTACCGCCGCTCAGTGCGGAGAGGTCTGTTGTGGGCACGCCCTTTTTCGCTTTGACGGGTTTGGGTGCCTCTGGTTGTGGTTCGACCACTTCGGCCGCTTCGACTTCGGTGGTGTCAGATCGCTCCGTTTCATCGGCTTCCGCAAAAGGGTCCCAGTCAACGTCGGACTGACTTGTGTCACTATCGTCGGGCGGGAACACGAGTTCTGACGCCGAGAAGTTAGTCGAAGGAGCTGGTGCGAGCGATGTAAAGTTGGACGCATCAAGCGCGTCGTTCTCGTCTTCGGCAAGCGCTGAGACGACTTCCCCCAGAACCTGTTCGTCGGTTGGGGCGTCTGCGGTGCCATCGAGCGAAATGTCGTCGCTGTCGACGCTATCTGCTTCGTTCTGGTCTTCGTCCTCTTCGACGGCGTCGTTACCACCGAATTGCAGAAGCATCGTCGCGTCAGACAGATCCAACGACATCATGGAAGATGCCTTCTTGGGTTTGTCCTTCGCTGGCGGAGCTTCCTCAGCGACTTCGATTTTCTCAACAGGCTCTTCGATTACTGGCTCAGGTTTTGGCAGCTTTTTCGGGATGAATTTGGCTGGTTTAGACGGCTCAGCAGTCAAAATTTGCATCCGCACGGCCCGCAGCAAACGTCGCGTTTCACGGTCGGCCGCTCGGTCGTAGAGCTCGGTCAACCGCGCAATGTCAGGGCTATTGGGCTCGTTCGAGACTTTGCGCATGATCGCGCGCACTGCTTTTTTTGCAGCGTTTGAACGCGGAAGGAGGTTTTGTTTCGACATGCGCTGCTCCGGCTTTGGGCAGTTGGCACAGCCCTTGCAGTTTCCGGTCTGATTGGCGGTCTTCGCCCGAGAACCGGATAGCAACTATGACGACAGGATTGAGAGAAGGTTTAGGCATCCACGCGCAAGCATTGGCTTTGCGCGGGCAGCGGAACAACGTTTTGGCATCCAACATCGCCAACGCGTCCGTCCCAGGATTCAAAGCCAGAGACTTTGATTTTGAAGCAGAACTATCGCGTCAAACCCAACTGGGCGCCTCGTTGCGGACCTCGTCGTCGCAGCACATGGCTATGCCGACCACTGGGCCTGCGGGCGAAAACGGTTACCGCGTCGCTGTGATGCCGTCGATGGACGGGAATACCGTCGATATGGCGCTCGAACAGATGGAATTCGCGGAAAACACGGTTCGCTACCAAACCAGCCTTGAACTTCTGAACCGTCGGATTTCTGGCCTTATGACTGTGATTAGAGGTGAATGATGAGCGGTCCTAGCAACATTTTTGACCTCGGCAAAACGGCGATGTCTGCACAGATGGTGCGGATGAACACCTTGGCGTCGAACATCGCCAACGCTGGTTCTGTCGCGTCTTCCCCCGAAGAAGCCTACCGTGCAATGCGACCTGTGTTTGAGACAGAATATTCGGGTCGGATTGGCGATCTAGGCACCTTAGCGACCTCGCGCGCTGTGGATGTTGTCCAGCTAGACCGCGACCCAGAATCCAAATTCCTGCCGGATCACCCGTTGGCTGACGCCAATGGCTTTGTCTACGCCTCAACCGTCAACGTCGAAGAAGAGATGGTCGAGATGATGGAAGCTAGCCGCGCATACCAAAACACCCTCGAAGCAGTGTCGACCATGCGGACGCTCATGTCGCGCACTGTCGCAATGGGCAAATAAGGAAGGGCCGACAAGATGACGACGATTGATGGGTCGAACCCGTTCTACAATGGCAACTTGGGTCAGGTCACAACTGACAAACAGGCCAATTCTTTGGGACAACAAGAATTCCTTGTTCTGCTGACCACCCAGCTTCAGAACCAAGACCCGCTGTCCCCGATGGATAACACCGAATTCATTTCACAGATGGCGCAGTTTTCGACCGTTGAAGGGATCGACCGTGTGAACGCGTCGGTTACATCGCTCGGCGATATGCTCGGCGGTAATCGCGTGTCGACGGCGGCTAGCCTACTGGGTCACTCTGTTCTGGTCCCTGGCAACATGGCGCGGGTCGACGATCAGGGTGAAATTCACGGGATGGCCGAATTGTCGTCGAACGTATCATCGATGACCGTCACCTACACTGATCCCAACACCAACCAACCGATCCACGTCCAAGAACTGGGCGCGCAGGTCGGTGGCATGATCGAATTCGGCTGGGACGAGGTTCCTGCCGCCATTCAGGCCGTCAACGGACAGGTTCGCGTGTCCATCATGGCCGAAACCGAAAACGGAACGATCAGTGTTCCGGCTTCGGTCTTTGCACGCGTCGACTCCGCTTTGGGCGGACCGTCTAGCGACACCATCACTCTTCTCGTCGAGGATTACGGAGCCCTCGATACGACCGAAGTCACAGCGTTCCGTTAATCCTATAACCGGAGGTTTTTGAAACATGAGTATGACCACCGCCCTGTCCGGCCTGATGGCAGCACAATCGGACATCGCCACCACATCGCACAACATCTCGAACGCGGGCACAAACGCCTTCCGAAAAAGCCGCGCTGAATTTTCGGATGACTACTACTCGGCTCCGATGAACGCGTTCCGCACGGTAACGGGTTCTGGTACCCACCTGTCCCGTGTTGCGACGCAATTTGGTCAGGGCAACTTTGTTGCGACAGGCCAGACACTTGATATCGCGATCCAAGGCGCAGGGTTTTTTGCGGTGACACCGCAAATGGTTGGAAGCGATACGATTGTCGACATCAGCTACACCCGCAACGGTGCCTTCTCCATTGATGCTGACGGTCTGGTAACGGACAGTTCAGGGCGCGCACTTCTTGCCTATCCTGTGGCGGATGACGGCAGCATTCTCGAAATGTCGTCGCAGGCTCTGAGCGCGGTTTCCATTCCGTTGAGCTTCGGTGAAGTGTCACGGACCAGTGAAATTGACCTCGCGCTGAATATGCCTCGTGGCGAGGATATGTTGGGTCAACAGGATGCGGTACCCGCAACGAATGCGTTCGATAATACCGACCCAACGACCTACGCGTTCTCAACGCCAGTGCCAATGATGGATGAGAACGGTCAAACGATTGAAGCGCGTGCTTATTTCGTTCGTTCGAAATCCCCAGACGCCACTGATCCGACCACCGAATACCAAATGCATCTGTTCGTGGACGGCAGCGAATACCCGTCGACTGGCGCGACGACACCCGCAACGATGGTTTTTGACGAAGCGGGTGAAGTTGATGCGACGACCCCTCTGACCTTCGCGCTTGCTGGCGTTGATTACACCGTGAATACCGACGGTTCCCGTCTGCGCGATCTGCCGTTCTCGGTTGCGAGCGTTCAGGAAAATGGCGTTCGAGAAATCGGCCTTTCCAGCCTCGAAGTTGACGCTGGCGGCGTGATTTGGGGCAGCTACGGTTCGCAGGCTCGTCTTGCGCTTGGCCGCATCGCGCTCGCTGATTTTGCAAACCCTCAGGGTTTGCGTCAGGGTGGCAGCGCAAGTTTCGAAGAAACCTCTGACTCGGGTCGTCCGAACTTCTCTGCAGCGGGTGAATCTGGGTTTGGTCGTGTTCAGTCGGGTATGCTCGAACGTTCGAACGTCGACCTGACCGAAGAACTGGTGAACCTGATTTCTGCACAACGGAACTATCAGGCGAACGCAAAAGCGATGGAGACATCGTCCTCGCTGATGCAGACCATCCTGCAAATCCGCAGCTAATTAACCTAAGGAGACGCCGTTATGGATCGTATGGTTCACACCCTTATGAACTCTATGCAGACCGTTCAGGATCTGCAGGCCATTTCGGCGAACAACCTTGCGAACATGAACGTGCCGGGCTTCCGGCGCGATCTTCCTGCTTCTGGGCAATCCGCTAGCCTTGAGGGTGAGGGGTTTTCTGCTCGTATGTTCCAGACCGAAGCCCAATACGGGAGTTTCTCTTCCGATACGGGCTTTATGGACCAAACGGGCGATCCGTTTGACGTTGCGATCATGGAAGACGGCTACTTCTTTGTTCAGGAAGGCAATGGAGCGGTAGGCCTCACTCGTCGTGGTGATCTTCGTACGGATGGCGCTGGCCAACTGGTGAACGGTGGCGGCGAATTGGTCCTCGACACCAACATGTCGCCAATCACTTTGCCGCCATATCGGACCATGCAAATCACCGAGGTCGGTCAGATTGTGATCGAACCAATTGATGGTGCTCCTGGCGAGACTGTTGAGATTGCGACGATTGGAACCGTGGTGCCTGATCCGAACGCGACAATGGCCAAAGGTTTAGACGGCCTGATCCGAAACCTTGATGGGACGTTGCCGCAGCCGAACCAAATGGCCTCTATCCGTCAGGGTGTCCTTGAAGGTGCAAACGTGAATGCGACCGAGGAATTGATTTCGTCGATTACCATTCAGCGTGCCTTTGAAATGAACATGCGCATGATCAATACGGCCAAGGAATTGGACGAGGCAGGCACTGAAATTATGCGGGCCCCATCATAACATTTCTCTGCACTGACATCTGGCACGGCGCTTGCACCATTCAGGGTAAGTGAGCCACCGAGAGGAGCCCAGATGTCTACCAATGCAATGCACGTCGCGAAGACGGGTCTAAACGCCCAACAGACGCGGCTTCAGGTCATTTCGAACAACCTTGCCAACGTTAATACGACGGGTTTCAAACGCGACCGCGCGAATTTTGAATCCCTCCTGTATCAAGTGTCGCGCCCCGGCGGCGATCAAACCTCGGAAAACACAAACCTGACCTCGGCTCTGGCCATCGGTACTGGTGTTCGTGTTGTCAGCACTGACAAACTCCATACCCAAGGCGCGCTGTCTGATACGGGCAACGCTCTCGACGTTGCGATCAACGGGCAGGGGTTCTTTCAGGTTCTGCTGCCTGATGGCCGCATCGGCTACACCCGCGACGGGACGTTTTCGATGAACCAAGAGGGCACAATCACCACGGCGAGCGGCTACGTCATTCAGCCTGAAATTCAAATCCCCCAAGGGGCGAACCAGATCAACATTTCGGCGGACGGTATCGTCAGCGTCGTGATGCCTGGTGACACCCAGAACCAAGAAATTGGTCAGATCACATTGGGCAACTTCCCGAACCCGCGCGGTCTGGAACCGATCGGTGAGAACTTCTTTGTTGAAACGCTCGCGAGCGGTGCCCCCATCGTGGCCACACCCCAAGCCGAAGGTCTGGGACAGTTGACCCAAGGGATGCTCGAAACGTCGAACGTTAACGTAGTTCAAGAACTGGTCGACATGATCGAGACCCAGCGGGCCTATGAAATCAACTCCAAATCGATCTCTGCGGCAGAAGAGGGCGATTAACGCGCCCTCAGCCTGTCTCACATATTGAACGCTGGCATGACCATTGCGCCAGCCGCGATGCGACGTGCCCACTGATCAACGTCATCTTTGAAGTGCTCGCGTGCATCTGGCACGGCGACCATAATTGCGTTGACCGCGATTTTCCCAAGGTCTTCTTCGAAATCGAGACCGTCGATGTTCACAGGCTCCCAGTTGCGGCCTTCCACGCGGGTAAAACAGCCTTGGTCGTCGATGCGAATGAACCACTCAAAGCCATAGAGGTCGAATAGGCGGATGTTGTCGCCGATGTTGACGTTGCGACGGTGGATCATGTGCATGCGGATATATTCACGCGTGGTGTCTCGGGTCGCCGCGATGATTTCAGCCGCAATTGACGACCAGCCATCTTCAACGGTGTTGCTGAGGTGATGCCACTCGCCGCCGCTTTCCAGACGGAACGCCAGCATGTCGAGAGCAGCAAGCTCGCCGATCACATAGTTGGTGCCACCGATGTTCAGGCGGGCAACGGGTTCTGGCGCGTCGGACTTGAGGTAATCGGTCTCTTCCGCTTCCTCTTCTTTCGCGGCCACGTTTTCGCGGTAACGACCGGGGCGCACATTGCCCGAATAGTCACCCGTTGAGAAATCATAGAGCAGGTCTTTGGCTGCATCCGTCAGGACAAAGGTTTTGGCTTCGATGTCACCCAGACCCGCAATGCGCAGAGCGGTCTGTTCAACGGGCGTCGCGGTGTTTTCGCTTGCCATGCGCAGCAAACCTACCAGTGTATGCGATGCCGCACCCGGATCGAATTCGCGAAGCGCGTTGATCAGATCGACAAAATCGCCCGTGGTGTAAAAGCGGGTCGGAACGTTCGGGGTCGGGGACGGCGACTTTGCCGTGTCAGTCTTGGTCTGCATGTCTGCTCGTCTTCCATGAAAAAGTGAGTGGTCGACACTAGAACGAAGCAAACGGGGCAGAGTTTAGGGGCGTGGTAACGAAAGTCTGGAACAAAGTCGTTTCAGCATGGTGAGGCACTGATCCAATTGGTCGAGGCTGATATATTCATCAGGTTTATGCGCCTGCGCGATAGATCCTGGACCACAGACAACAACATCCATTCCGATCGATTGGAATAGCCCCGCTTCCGTCCCAAATGGCACCACATCGCAGCCGTTCGCGCCCGTAAGTTCTGTGATCAGATCACGTGCCGCGTTTTCTGCCATGGGTTCTAGCCCGACAACTTCGGCAATCGTGTGAGTGTGCACGCCAGCATCAGGATGCACGGCTTTCATCTGTTTGTTCAGATGCTCGACGTGGGTCGCCAGTTCGCCCTTAACAAAGTCCGCGTCCGACACCTGAACGGGCCGCATTTCCCACTGCACAGTTGCCTTGCCCGGAATGACGTTATGCGCGACGCCACCGATCAGGCTGCCTGTGTTGATCGTGGTCCATGGCGGGTCAAAACGGCTGTCTTCGGGCGCTTTGGACTTTAGCGCGTCCTTCAGTTCCAGAAGCTTCGATATAAACCGCACCGCATATTCAACGGCATTCACGCCAAGGTCGGGGGCAGAGCCATGCCCTTCGGAGCCGTGGAAATGCGTGGTGTATTCATAGCACCCCTTGTGGCCTTCGATGATCCGCATCTCGGTCGGTTCCCCGACGATCCCGATAGACGGGCGCAGGCCACGTTCGCGCAGTACCTCGACCAAGGCCTGACCGCCAAGGCAGCCAGTTTCTTCGTCATAGGTAAAGGCGAAATGGACAGGGCGGGCGGTGGCGTGTTTTGCAAACTCAGGCGCCATCGCGACAGCCGCGGCGATAAACGCCTTCATATCGCAAGTGCCACGTCCAAATAGCTTCCCGTCCCGTTCAACCAATGCAAACGGATCACTTGTCCAATCCTGATCGGCAACGGGCACGACATCGGTGTGACCCGATAGCACGATCCCGCCGTCGCCCTCGGGCCCGATTGTCGCCCAGAGGTTCGCCTTCTTGCCGGTTTCATCCTCAAAAATCTCAATCCGCGCACCTGCTTCCTCGAGCTTGGCCGCGAGGTAGTCGATGCAATGGCGGTTCGGCAGGATCGAAGTCGTGTCGAATGCGATGAGGTCCGAAAGGATGGCGCGGGTGGTGTGCAAATCAGTCATGCCGCGACCATGGCAGAACCATTCGTGACGCGGTAGAAGGAAAGCGACACATTTTCGCCGAGGCTCGAATGATAAAGCTGGACGACCGCGACATCGCCATTCTGCGCATCCTTGCCACCGACGGCAGGATCACTAAGGCGGCGCTGGCAGAAAAGGTCGGCCTGACCCCGACACCTTGCTGGGACCGTTTGAAGAAACTGGAAAAGGCGGGGCTGATCGACGGCTATGGGGCACGGTTCAATTTGCGCAAACTCGGCCCATGGGTGACGGTCTTTGTCGTTGTTGAGTTGGCCGATCACACCGCCGCATCCTTCCGCACGTTCGAGGCACGGATTGAGGCGCATGACGACATCACCCACTGTTGGGCCTTAGGCGGTGGGTATGATTACCTGATGCAAGTCGCGGCCCGCGATGTGGAAAGCTACCAGATGACGATGGACGATCTGCTAGAGGCGCGGATCGGGATTGCCCGCTATTTCACCTATATCGTGACCAAACAGATCAAGGGCGGGGGCCTCCCGCCGCTGCATCTCTTTGCAGACTAAATTGCGGGTCTAGCGCACGTTTTGCAGCTGAATCATCTGCGGCATCAGTGAATTTCACATCCTGCCTCGGGCAAATCGCGGGCACTATCGCGCGACTCTACCCGATAGGAATGACGATGCTAACAAACGACCAACTGGCCCAATGGGACCGCGAGAACTTCTTCCACCCCTCGACCCATCTGGCCCAACACGCCCGCGGCGAAACCCCGACCCGCATTATCAAAACCGCGAGCGGCTGCCACATCGTAGACCGTGACGGCAAAAAGCTCCTTGATGCGTTTGCTGGCCTCTATTGCGTGAACGTTGGCTACGGTCGTCAGGACATCGCCGAAGCGATTGCCGATCAGGCGCGCGAATTGGCTTATTACCACGCCTATGTTGGTCATGGGACTGAGGCATCGGTTACCCTGTCGAAAATGGTGCTCGACCGAGCGCCGGATCACATGTCCAAGGTTTACTTTGGCCTGTCGGGGTCGGATGCGAACGAGACGAACATCAAACTCGTCTGGTATTACAACAACATCCTCGGTCGCCCCGAAAAGAAAAAGATCATCTCGCGCTGGCGCGGTTATCACGGCTCTGGCCTGATGACGGGGTCGCTGACGGGCCTTGGTCTGTTCCATGCGAAATTCGATCTGCCGCTCGAACAGGTCATCCATACCGAGGCGCCGTATTACTTCCGCCGTCCGGACGTCAACATGACCGAAGAGCAGTTCACCGCGCATTGCGCCGCCGAACTCGAAGCGCTGATCGAACGCGAAGGCTCAGACACCATCGCGGCCTTTATCGGTGAACCTGTCATGGGCACGGGCGGTATCGTTCCGCCGCCCGCTGGCTATTGGGCCGCGATTCAGGCTGTTCTGGAAAAGCACGACATTCTGCTGATCGCGGACGAGGTCGTCACGGGCTTTGGCCGTTTGGGGTCCATGTTCGGCTCGCACCACTACGACCTGAAACCTGACCTGATCACGATCGCCAAAGGTCTGACGTCTGCCTATGCGCCGCTGTCTGGTTCGATCGTCTCGGATCGTATGTGGAAAGTGCTAGAGCAGGGTACCGACGAAAACGGTCCCATCGGTCACGGTTGGACCTATTCTGCGCACCCGATTGGCGCGGCTGCAGGTGTGGCAAACCTCAAATTGCTAGATGAATTGAACCTCGTTAAAAACGCTGGCGACATGGGTGCCTATCTGAACGCCCAGATGAAAGCCGCCGTCGCGGATCACCCGAATGTCGGCGAAGTGCGCGGCGAAGGGATGCTCTGCGCGGTAGAGTTCGTGGCGGACCGTGATAGCCGCACCTTCTACGATCCGTCGCAGAAAATCGGTCCGTCGCTCTCTGCTGCCATGGCGTCGCGTGGTGTGATTGCGCGTGCGATGCCCCAAGGCGATATCCTCGGCTACGCGCCGCCGTTCTGCCTGACCAAAGATGAGGCGGATACCATCGTCGCGGCCACCGTCGACTCGATCAAAGAAGTGCTCGGTTAAAACGACACAGGGCCGCAGTTCGCTGCGGCCCTTTTCGTCAGAGCGGGATCGTCATCCCGTCGGTCCCGACAAACAGCGGCCCGCTGTAGTGCGGTGCGATCTCTGCGTGCCAATCTTCCAAGGTGAAATCGGGGTCGTCGCTCGGGATCAGGTGGTTCAGGGCGAGCTGTTTCACCCCTGCCGCCGTCGCGATTTTGGCCACCTCAACCGCAGGCGAATGTGACCGTTCAAGGTGAACCCTCAGACGGTCATCACCATTCCCAACCCGTTTGCATAGGGCATCAATGCCCGCGCTCAGCATCGCCTCATGAACGAGGAGGTCGGTATCTTTGGCAAAGTCGACCATCGCGTCGATGGGCGCTGTATCACCCGAAAGCGTCACCGATTTCCCGTCACCCGTCAGACGCAGGGCAAAGCTGTCGATCAGCGGCGGATGCTCATTGCGGATCGCGTCGACCGTCACGTCCCCGATTGCAAATTCGCCCGCATCCAGCAGTCGAATATCGGCCAAAGGCTCTAGCGCTGGGCGGCCCTCATCCGCGATCCGCAGGGAAATATCGGCCTCCATCGAGGCAAGGAACCCCTGCCAATAGGCGGTCAGACCTGCGGGGCCATAGATCGGCACGGCGCGCTTTAGCCCAGCGGTCCATGCCGTATGCATCAGCGGTCCCAACTCCAGATAATGGTCGGAATGCATATGCGTCACGATAATCGCATCGAGATCGGTCAGCGCGACGCCCGCATCGCAAACAGCCCGCGATACACCAAGGCCCGCATCAACGAGGATCACTTGCCCCGCCAGCCGCACAAGGATCGAGGTCGGCATCGGGGTTCCAGGTCTGATCGCAGGACCGCCCTTGGTGCCGAGGAGAGTGACGCAATTGTCCATGAAGTGCCCTTATGAAAAGGGCGGCCCGAAAGCCGCCCGATATTCTTAGATCGTGTCCTTGTAGTTCACGTTCTTAATGTCATCACCCGGAGCGGATTTTTCGCGCCGCACGATCAAACGGTTGATCGCGTTGATGTAGGCCTTGGCCGACGCAACCACAGTGTCCGTATCTGCCGACTGACCCGTCGCGATACGGCCGTCCTCTTCGAGCTTTACCGAAACAGTGGCCTGCGCGTCCGTTCCTTTGGTCACAGCGTGCACCTGATACAGGTCCAAACGGCCACCATGCGGGAAAATCGCCTTAACCGCGTTAAAGGTCGCATCAACTGGACCATCGCCCGTTGCGTGAACCGATTTTTCCACGCCATCGACCAGCAACGTCAGGTCAGCGGTCTGCGGACCCTCGGTGCCACAAACAACGCGGAGCGACTTGAACTTGATGTGGTCCTCGACCGTATCGTTCTGACGGATCAGAGCCACGATATCGTCGTCGTAGACTTCTTTCTTGCGGTCAGCGAGGTCTTTGAACCGCACGAACAGGTCGTTTAACTGGTTGTCGGCCATATCAAAGCCGAGCGTTTCCAGTTTCGCCCGCAGTGCCGCACGGCCAGAGTGTTTGCCCAGCGGCAACGAGGTGCCAGCCAAACCTACGTCCTCTGGGCGCATGATCTCGAACGTTTCTTTGTTCTTCAACATACCGTCTTGGTGGATGCCAGATTCATGCGCAAAGGCGTTCTTACCAACGATCGCTTTGTTGAACTGCACAGGGAAACCCGACGCGGTCGCAACGCGGCGCGAGATGTTCATGATCTTCGTGGTATCAACGCCAGTGGTGTAAGGCATGATGTCGTTGCGCACTTTGAGCGCCATCACGACTTCTTCCAACGCGGTGTTACCTGCGCGTTCGCCCAGACCGTTGACGGTGCATTCGATCTGACGCGCACCACCAGCCACAGCCGCCAGCGCGTTCGCCGTCGCCATGCCGAGGTCGTTGTGGCAGTGCGTCGCAAAGATCACGTCATCTGCACCCGGAACGGTCTCGATCAAGCGTTTGATCAGGTCCGCGCTTTCCATCGGGGCGGTGTAGCCCACGGTGTCAGGGATGTTGATCGTGGTCGCACCCGCTTTGATCGCGATTTCGATCACGCGGCAGAGGTAATCCCACTCTGTGCGGGTCGCATCCATCGGGGACCACTGGACGTTGTCACAGAGGTTCCGCGCATGGCTGACCGTTTCGTGGATCTTATCCGCCATCTCATCCATGGTCAGGTTCGGGATCGCACGGTGCAACGGCGAGGTGCCGATGAACGTGTGAATACGGCCCGAGCCTGCGTGCTTGATCGCTTCAGCGCAGCGATCAATGTCTTTAAAGTTCGCACGTGCCAGACCGCAGATCGTCGAATTCTTCGAACGCTGAGCGATTTCGGATACAGCGCGGAAGTCACCCTCGGATGCGATGGGGAAGCCAGCTTCGATAATATCGACACCCATATCGTCGAGCAGCTCTGCGATTTCGAGCTTCTCTTCGTGGGTCATGGTAGCGCCGGGCGACTGTTCGCCGTCACGCAGGGTTGTGTCGAAAATCAACACGCGGTCTTTGGTCATGTCATAATTCCTTGTCTGTCCTTAGCTTTTTGTCCCGACGCTAAGACACCCCTGAGCGGTCGCGCCGGAAGGCACGCTCAGAGGCTGCTAAGGAGTAGAAGGGCGCACGAGGACGACGCACCGCAAATGCGGGCAGTCTGAGTGATATGATCCAAGCGCGTCATGGGGCGGGACTATACCCATGATTCCCGCGAGGGAAAGAGCGTTTTTGCCCGTTCTTGCTCTGGCTCATTGAATGGTCGTGTTTTGGTCGGGGAAAACTGGACAGTGGAGCAGGGTAGACTAGTTCTGGCGCATGAAACGAAACCTGATCATTGGCGCCTCAGGAGGCATAGGCCGCGCGTTTTGCGATGTAGTTGATGGCGAGGTCATCAGCCTATCGCGTCGTGACAATGGTCTGGACGTGACCGACCCTGCTTCGGTCGATCGTGTTCTGGGTGCCATTGAGGGGCCTTTTGATCGCGTGATCATCGCCGTGGGTATCCTCGCCCCCAACGGTGCAGCGCCAGAAAAATCCCTGTCGGCCATTGATGCGCAGACGATGGCGCAGGTTTTTGCGGTGAACACGATTGGCGTGGCGCTGGTCCTGCAGCAGGTTCCCCGACTGCTTGCCCCAGCGGGTCGGGTTGGTGTGCTCTCCGCGCGGGTTGGGTCGATTGGGGACAACGGATTAGGCGGTTGGCATTCCTACCGCGCATCGAAGGCGGCCGTGAACCAGATCATTCGTGGCACGGCGTTGGAACTGAAACGAACGCACAAAGGTTCAGTCGTCCTCGCCCTTCACCCTGGGACCGTCGATACGCCGTTCACAGTAGGTTATGCGGCGAAGAAACTGTCGCCGACGGATTCTGCCACCGCACTACTCTCCGTCCTCGACGGGGCAGGGGCAGACCAAACAGGGTCGTTCTACGATTTTAACGGGGCGACCGTGCCGTGGTAAAACTCGTCCTCGTTCTGGGTGATCAGCTTTCGCCGACCCTCTCTGCCCTGCGCGAGGCTGATAAATCCCGCGATGTCGTCGTCATGGCCGAAGTCATGGGCGAGGCAACCTACGTCCCCCATCACCCTAAAAAGATCGCCCTGATCTTTGCCGCGATGCGTAAGTTCGCGGTTCGTCTAAGGGCCGAGGGCTGGCAGGTGGACTACACCACTCTGGATGATCCCGAAAACGCGGGCAGCATCGCTGGGGAACTTCTGCGGCGCGCCTCTGAACATAACGCTGACGAAGTGATCGCAACCCAATCGGGCGAATGGCGGCTGATCTCAGCACTCGAAGACCTGCCAATCCCAGTGCACCAATTCCCTGATGACCGTTTTCTCGCCTCTCATCGCGATTTTGAGGATTGGGCAGAGGGCCGCAAGGCGCTGCGGATGGAGTATTTCTACCGCGATATGCGCCGCAAAACGGGACTTTTGATGGACGGCGATCAGCCGGCGGGCGGTCAATGGAACTACGACCACGACAACCGCAAACCCGCGCCCGATGCCGTCGATTTCAGTGGACCGTTGCGGTTTGAACCAGATGCGATCACGGCAGAGGTTCTGAACCTCGTCGAAGACCGCTTTGGTCAGAACTTTGGCGAACTACGCCCGTTTTGGTTCGCGACCGACGCCCAGCAGGCTCAAACCCAAATCGATCACTGGATCGCGCTGGGCTTGCCGAAATTCGGTGACTTCCAGGACGCCATGCTGACGGGGCAAAAGTTCCTCTGGCACTCGATCATCTCGATGTATCTCAACATCGGCCTCTTGGACCCGCTTGAGGTCTGCAAACAAGCCGAAGCCGCCTATCGCAGCGGCACCGCGCCGCTCAACGCGGTGGAGGGGTTCATTCGTCAGATCATCGGCTGGCGGGAATATGTGCGGGGCATCTATTTCCTGCACGGCCCCGACTACATGACCCGCAACGCGCTGGGCCATGATCGTAAACTGCCGTGGCTCTACTGGGGCGGCGAGACAAAGATGCACTGCATGTCTCAGGCCGTCGAACAAACCCGTACAGAGGCCTATGCCCACCATATCCAACGGCTCATGGTGACAGGCAACTTTGCGCTCTTGGCGGGGGTCGATCCACATCAACTGCACGAATGGTATCTGGCCGTTTATGCCGACGCCTTTGAATGGGTCGAGGCCCCGAACACCATCGGGATGAGCCAGTTTGCCGACGGTGGTGTGATCGCGTCCAAACCCTACGTGAGCAGCGGCGCCTATATCGACCGAATGTCGGACTACTGCGGATCGTGTCACTACAAGGTCAAAGACAAAACGGGCGACACCGCTTGTCCGTTCAACTTGCTATACTGGCATTTCCTCATTCGTCACCGCGACCGTTTTGCTGGCAATGCCCGTATGGGGAACATGTATCGCACATGGGACCGAATGGACGACACGCGCAAGGAAACCGTTCTAGCTGATGCGGAAACGTGGCTCGCCCGACTGGACGCGGGCGAGGTCGTTTAATTCGCGGGCGCTTCGGGTGCTGCGTCTGGGGTGGCCTCGGCGGGGGCCTCTGGCGCACCCGTCGCAACATCACCCGCAGGGGCGGCATCATCGCGGGTCACGTAGAGGTCCTGATCCCAGTTCCCGCTTTCGATCTGTCCCGAGGCATAGCGCATCGTGCCATCCCCCTGACGCCGACCCGCAACAAAGGTGCCCTGATAAATATCGCCGTTCGAGTAGGTCGCGACCCCTTGGCCGGAAATCTCGCCGTTCTGCCATTCACCTTCGTAGGTAAAGCTCTCGTCGGCTTCGGTGGCGGGGTTGTCGGGGATGGTGATCTTGCCCTGTCCATGGCGCTGGCCGTTCTCAAAGTGGCCAAAGTAGACGGACCCGTCGGCATAGGTTGCGGTGCCAATCCCATGGCGTTGACCGTTTGCCCACTCACCGTCGTAGGAATAGCCGTCGCCATAGCGCATTACGCCGCGACCGTGGTTTTTTGCGTTCTTGAATTCGCCCTCGTAGACGAGACCAGAGGCATAGGTGGCAATGCCTGTTCCCTCGATCACGCCATCGACCCAACCGCCGACATAGGTCGAGCTGTCTGGATAGGTGATTTTGCCTTCGCCATTGGGTAGGTCGTTTGCGAACTGCCCTTCGTAGACAGAACCGTCTGGGTAGAGCACTTTGCCCTGACCAGACATCGCGCCACCTTCCCAGCCGCCGACATAGACGTAGCCGTCCGTCCCGCGGAACGTGCCCTGACCGTGGCGACGATCATCGTGGAAACCGCCCTGATAAATATCACCGTTGGCGTAGGTCACAGTGCCCGTGCCTTCGCGGTGACCTGCGACCAGATCGCCCTCGTAAATGTCGCCGTTCGGCTGGACTAGTCGACCGATGCCCTCGATCTGACCAGCGACCCATTTGCCCTCGTAGATGGTGCCGTCCTGCATCAGCAGCTTACCGTCACCTTCGCGGTCATCACGGGCCAGCTGACCCTCGTAGATCGTGCCGTCGGG
Source organism: Aestuarium sp. (assembly GCF_023253315.1). Classification (NCBI taxonomy): domain Bacteria; kingdom Pseudomonadati; phylum Pseudomonadota; class Alphaproteobacteria; order Rhodobacterales; family Paracoccaceae; genus Aestuarium; species Aestuarium sp. Next base: position 64,573 of record NZ_JALRGW010000006.1, on the reverse strand, counting down.
ATAGGTGATCGTGCCAGAGCCTTCTTTGACGCCGTTCACCCACTGGCCCGCATAGCTGTAGCCGTTCGGGCTGCGCATTGTGCCTGTGCCGTGGTGCATCGCGTTGCGGAATTCGCCCTCATAGATGACACCGTTTGCATAAGTGGCGATGCCGCTGCCGGTGATGTTGCCATCCACCCAGTCGCCTTCATAAACGCCACCATCGGCAAAGGTGATCTTGCCTGTGCCGCTCGGCTTACCTTCGGCGAATTCGCCCTCGTAGACAGAACCATTGGGGAAACGCGCAACGCCATTGCCTTGGATGCGGCCTTCGACCCAATCACCGTTGTATTCATAGCCATTGGGCAGGCGATACATCCCTGTCCCGTGTTGTTTGCCGTTCAGGAATTCGCCTTCGTAGACGCCGCCATCCTCGTATTGTTTGGTCTGAACGTCCTGCGCCACGGCCCCTGTCATCGACAGAACCAAAACTGCACCGCCCCATAGCGCCCGATTGCGAGTCATCGTTAACTTTCCCTATTCCAGCCCGCGCGATGCTAATAGAGCCCGCCCGCCGATACAACGGTCTAGGGGGGATTGGGCCGCAATCCGCTTTCCCTTAGCGTGGGTTCTGGTAAACCTGTCGTGAGTTAGCGCACAGGACACCGATGACCGATACATTCCGCATCACGATGGCCCAATTGAACCCCACTGTTGGGGATGTCGAAGGCAACGCCGCCAAAGCCAAAACCGTTTGGGACACCGCCCGCGCGGCTGGATCGCAGATGGTCGCACTGCCCGAGATGTTTATTGCGGGCTATTCGACCCAAGACCTCGTGATGAAACCTGCGTTCCAGCAAGCCTGCTATGATCGCATTGTCGCTCTCGCTGCGGAATGCGCGGATGGCCCTATGATCGGGATCGGTGGGCCACTGGCGGAAAACGGACGGCTCTATAACGCCTATTTCATCCTCAAGGACGGTAAGATCGCGGCTCGCCAGCTGAAACACTTCCTGCCCAACTACAACGTCTTTGACGAAGTGCGGCAGTTCAATCGTGGCGCCATTCAGGGGCCGTATGATGCTGGCCCCCTGCGGATCGGATCGCCCATTTGCGAGGACGCTTGGTTCCCCGATGTGGCCGAAGCCATGGTCGAAAGCGGTGCTGAAATCCTCGTCGTGCCGAACGGATCGCCCTACTACCGTGGGAAATTCGACCGCCGCATGAACACGATGGTCGCCCGTGTGATCGAAAACGATGTGCCGATGGTCTACGTGAACACCGTCGGCGGTCAAGATGATCAAGCATTCGACGGCGGATCGTTTGTGCTGAACCGTCACGGCAAACTCGCCGTGCAATTGCCACTCTTCGAAGAGGCCGTCGCTCACGTCGATTTCCACCGCACCGATGATGGCTGGGAAGCAGCTGAAGGCCCCAAGGCTACCTTTGGCGATGCGTGGGAACAGGACTATCACGCGATGGTCACGACGCTCCGCGATTACATGCGCAAAACGGGATTCAAAAAGGTGCTGCTTGGCCTTTCGGGCGGGATCGACTCTGCCATCGTTGCGACCATCGCCGTTGACGCGATCGGTGCCGAAAACGTGCGTTGCGTGATGCTGCCCTCTGAATACACCTCGCAAGGGTCGCTCGACGATGCCGAAGACATCGCGAACCGTCTGGGCGTCCACTACGACTATGTGCCGATCAAGCAGGGCCGCGATGCGATCACGGAAACGCTTGCCCCCCTATTTGCGGGCCGCGACGCTGACCTGACCGAAGAAAACATCCAGTCGCGTTTGCGCGGACTTCTCCTCATGGCGCTGTCGAATAAATTCGGGGAAATGCTGCTGACGACGGGCAACAAATCCGAGGTCGCCGTGGGCTATGCCACGATCTATGGCGATATGAACGGCGGCTATAACCCGATCAAAGACCTCTACAAAACGCGCGTCTTTGAAACCTGCCGCTGGCGCAACGCCAACCACCGCCCGTGGATGAATGGCCCCGCAGGCGAGGTGATCCCCGTTTCAATCATCGACAAACCGCCAAGTGCCGAACTCCGTCCCGACCAAAAGGACGAAGACAGCCTGCCGCCCTACGACATCCTCGATGCGATCCTCGAAGGTCTGGTCGATGACGAAGCCAGCGTTGCCGACCTCGTCGCTAAAGGCTTTGACCGTGATGTGGTGAAGAAAGTCGAACATCTGCTCTACATCAGCGAATACAAACGGTTCCAATCGGCACCGGGTACGCGCCTGACGAAACGGGCGTTCTGGTTGGACCGCCGCTACCCCATCGCAAACCGTTTCCGCGATAACGCATAATTACGTCGCTTTCCGTCCTGTATGTCGGAAAGCGAACAGACCCCAGACCGTTCGCGCCTAAATGACCGTCCATTCAGTAAAGGAATGGACGACCATGATCACTGTGCACACGGTGCCCGACGCTTTTTCAATCGAAGACTGCGACCGCATTCTCGATCTGGTGCGCTCTGCGCCTGCGAAGGACGCGAAACTTGTCGGGCGTGAACAGAACCACAACCTGCGCCGCGCCGATCTCGTTTGGCTGGATGATGTTGAGGGCGCGGATTGGGTGATGAACCGGATCATCGATGTCGTGCGCGTGGCCAATCGGGATGCCTATGGCTTTGACCTCACCGACTTTTCCGAAAGCCCGCAGGTCGCCCGCTATGGTGCCGAACGCGAAGGGCATTTCACATGGCATTCCGATATCGGTGACGGCCGCGTGGCGTCCAAACGCAAATTGACCATGGTCGCTCAACTGTCTGAACCCGAGGATTACGAGGGCGGCGCGCTAGAGGTCATGCCGTCAAACGCCGTGATCACCGCGAATAAGGCACGCGGCACCGTCACGATGTTCCCGTCGTATCTGCTGCACCGCGTGACACCCGTCACCAGTGGTGAACGCTATTCGCTCACCATCTGGGCGCACGGACCCGCGTTCCGCTGATTAGTCGAGGGGTTGGCCCAGCGCGGCCAGCCCCGCATTCACCCGCGCAGTTTCTTCAGCCGTCAGAGTGCGGGCGCGGGGATAGCGTGGTGCCTCGCGATCATTCAGGATCGGGCCCCAATTGTGGGTCGTGTCAAAGAAGTGATCCGCCCCTTCGTCACCAAAGACCCGCAGATATCCCTGAACAACCACGTCCAGATACGACAACAGGATCGGGCGTGTGACGGGTTCGAGGTAATGCGCAGCGTCGACCTCATACACGGCTGTAGCTTGCACCGCGTCGTCGATCAGATGGGTCACGTCACGGCGCAGATATCCGCTTTCCCGTTCATCCAGCGCCGCCCAATCCGCATTCGGAACCGCCGCCGTCACGCCGAGCAAGGTCGTGCGGTCGCAAGGTTCGACAGATAGAAACGCGGGCTCTTGGATTTGCGTATGCCGCCACACGCGACGCCATCCTCGCAGCTTTGCCGGTTTGGGGTCGGGATAGGTATGGGTGGTCAGGTTTACGAGGCTGCCATAGCCGAAAAAGCGCGGGTGGGTCATGCGAAAATCCGTCGTCATCGTCCCCGCACACTTATCGCGTTCGAGTGAGAGAGGCGAGGGGCTACTGCGACTCACTCTTGAGGATACCGCGGTGGTATAGCTCGGTTTGATCGCGCCAGCGGGTTCGTCGACAAAGTTGGGGTCTTGGGGCAGACAACCCACCCCACAAACCTGATAGGCCATCATCTCAGAGCTATCGATATACCATAGACGCCCACCGGGTGTCGCGACCCAGCCGTCGATACCAGAGTCCTCGTCTGATTCCATATCGGTCGAGGACGGCAGTTCGGAGTTGTAGTCGGGGTTATACGTACTGTGCGTGTGAAACGAGGCAATCACATCCATCTTGGCCGGCCAAGTCGGCAGATAGCAGGCCGCTTCTTCACCGCGATTGATCCGCGTGGTCATCAACTCACCATCGGGCCCATAGCCCAAATACCCGCATAACTCGCGGTTCGCGGCAAATGACTGCTCTTGGATTTTTTCAAAGATTTTGATGACGAACGCGAATTCCGCACCATCAGGTGCTTCGGCGTGGGCGGTCATACTGGTCGCGCATAAGATGCATGCGGCTGCTTTTAAAAATCTCATGGGCGCGAGCATCCCCGCACCCATGATTCCAATCAAGTCCGAATAAACGGCAGATTAGAGAATGGTGATGTTGATCGCGGATTCGCGACCATCACGGCCAGCCTGAAGTTCGAATTCGACTTTCTGGTTTTCGTTCAGACCAGTGAGGCCCGAGCGCTCTACTGCCGAAATGTGAACGAAAATGTCTTTTGCGCCGCCATCAGGGGCGATAAAGCCGTAGCCTTTGGTTGTGTTGAACCATTTCACGGTGCCGGTAGCCATCGTGATGTCTCCTGTTTTAGTAACCCGCTCGCGGAATTGCAGCGGAGCCGGCTCGTCAGAACGTGATCGAAGAACTGAGCCGGATTCGGAGACAGTGTCGATAAGTAGTAACTCGCGTCCTTTATGATGGGGTCCTCTCCTTAAATAATCAAGCTTTGCGTGAGGCCCACTTGACAGTTGGCGCAGTCTAGCAACATGTAGCGCAGCTTTGTCCGTCATGGTCGTGTTACATGTCCAAACAGTCCCCCTGAGTCTGATCGCAAATGGCTTGCCGCCGGCGGGGCGGTATTCCTTGTTTGGATGCGATCATGGCACCTTTGCTTACGTCTTCTGGTGATTTGGCGGCTGACCGCCGTTTATCTTATGCCGACGCTCTCTTGGCGGAGGGTGATGCACGCGCGGCGGCTGACCTGATGCGCGAAACCATGCCAACAGTCCCGATGTGGACGGCGGGATGGATGCGTTTGGGCGAAATGGCCGATGCGGCGGGTGATGCGACCTTGGCCCAAGAGGCCTACGCCCAAGCCCTCGCCACTGACCCGTCTGACCGTTTTGGTGCGACGTTGCGATTGGATTTGCACCGCGCGGTCCCTCTGGCCGAACGTGTTCCTGCGGCGCATGTCGAGGCTCTGTTCGACGACTATGCCCCTCGGTTCGAGGCCTCTCTTGTTGGGGCGCTGGGCTATTGCGGGCCAGACCGCATTGCAGAGGCGCTGCCGGGTCCGCTTGGCCGCGTTCTCGACCTTGGCTGTGGGACGGGTCTGATGGGCGCTGTGATTGTGGGGCGCTACGACTGGTTGGGTGGCTATGACCTCTCCGCGCGGATGCTCGCGCAGGCCAAAGACAAAGCTATCTATGACCACCTCGAACAGCGCGACCTCGCCACATTGATGGTCGATGGTAGCCGCTATGACACGATCATCGCGGCGGACGTGTTCATCTATATCGGCACGTTGGAGCGGATCATCGGCTGGGTCGCGGCATCCCTGACCGACACAGGACGTTTTGCCTTTACCGTCGAAGTCCACGACGGGGAGGGCGTCAAACTCCAGCCATCTCATCGCTATGCCCATTCGGAACGGTATATCCGCTCGCTCTTAGATGTTGCGGGGTTCAGGGATGTTCAACTGTCCCAAACCACCCTGCGCCAAGATCGCGGTGAACCGATTGCCGCGCTCATCGTAACGGCCAACGTGCCGTTACGAACATCCGACCGCGAAGGCGAGGCCGAGGAAACCATAGCCTAGGGGCTTGCATCTCTACCTCGTAAACATATATGGTTTTTGAGATATATGAATGGAGGCACCGATGGCTGGCCTGAAAATGACCTGTTTCGATTGTGGACAGGTGAACCGCGTTCCCGACGACAAACTGACCGCTGGTCCGAAATGTGCCACCTGCGGGACCAAACTCATGTCGAACAAGGCGATCGAGATCGACCTCAAGACACTTCAGAAAGCGGCGAAAACTGATGATGTGCCGTTGGTCGTCGACTTCTGGGCCCCATGGTGCGGGCCCTGCCGCATGATGGCACCAGAGTTTTCAAAGGCCGCTTCTGAATTGTCAGGCAAGGCGCGACTGGTGAAGGTCAACACAGAGATGCACCAAACAGCGAGCCCGAAATTCGGGATCCGCGGTATTCCGACGATGGTGAAATTCGCCAAGGGCAAAGAGGTCAAACGCCAGTCGGGTGCCGTTCCAGCATCCGCCATTGTTACGTGGGCGTCGACCTAAGGTCTGACTAGCAGATCAGAGAGTGGTATTCAGGCGGCGTTCGGCATGGTCGGTCGCCAGCCACACCAATGGAATCGCAATGCCTGCGATCATGTAGAGCGCAAACGAAGCCATCAGGCTCAGGTCCAAGAATACGAGACCTGCACAGGCAGCGAGCAGGCCGATAAAACTTCCAGCGATAAAAGCGACAAACGCCATTTGAGTACCTCAACACACGGGGATCAGCAGCGATCCGATACTCAGGCTTCACGCCGGCAAAGTTGGTGCGTCTTGTTGGCTTATTCCTCTGTTTGTCGACCCTATCCTTTGGAGCACGTCTCAACGTGACACCTGTTGCAGGAACATAACACATTTGTGTTCGAATCCTGAAAGGCGGGGCTGAAGCGTCTGAATTTCGGGCAATTTCGATTCGTTTTGGATTATTTGATTAATAGAAATCATCTATCAAATGACGGCTTATCGATATTGTTTTCTGTGATCACTTCTACGAGTGTCTGGCAAACTTTCGGAGCCCGCTATGACACAAGCCCAGCCCACGCCAGAGGCTATAGGCGAAACCATCGCCCGCCATCTTCACCTCGAAGGCCCGCTTTTGCCGATCCTGCATGATTTGCAGCATGAATTCGGCTTCATCCCTGAAACTGCCGTTCCCCTGATCGCTGCCGAACTGAACATCGGTCGCGCCGAAGTGCATGGCGTGGTCAGCTTTTACCACGATTTCCGCGATGCCCCTGCAGGCAAGCACGTCGTGAAAATCTGCCGCGCTGAGGCCTGTCAGTCGGTTGGCGCAAATGCCCTGTCCGATCACGCTTTGGCAAAATTGGGCGGCGATTGGCACATGACGACGCCGAACGGCAATATCACGATTGAACCTGTGTACTGCCTCGGCCTCTGCGCCTGTGGCCCCGCTGTTCTTGTCGATGATCAGCTCGAAGGTCGCGTTGATGCGGCTCGTATGGACGAAATCCTGACGGAGTGCGGCGCATGAAAATCTATATTCCTCGTGACGCAGCCGCCAAAGCTCTCGGCGCTGAACGTATCGTCAAAGCAGTAGAGGCAGAGATCAAAGAGCGCGGCATCGATGCACAGATTATCCGCAATGGCTCCCGCGGGATGATCTGGCTCGAACCGCTGGTCGAGGTTGAAACCGCCGAAGGTCGCGTGGGCTATGGCCCTGTGACCGTTGCTGACGTGAAATCGATCTTTGAAGGTGACAGCGACAAGGCGCTGGGCGATGTGGAACAGATCCCGTTCTTTGCCGCGCAAACCCGCCTGACCTTTGCCCGCGTTGGTAAAATCGACCCGCTGTCCCTGTCCGACTACGAAGCCCACGGTGGTCTCACTGGTTTGCGCCGCGCAATCGCTATGTCCGCCGAGGCTATGGTGGACGAAGTGAAAACCTCTGGCCTGCGAGGTCGCGGTGGCGCTGGTTTCCCGACGGGGATCAAATGGGACACCGTGCGTTTGGCGCAAGGTGAAAAGAAATACATCGTTTGTAACGCTGATGAAGGCGACAGCGGCACCTTTGCCGACCGTATGATCATGGAAGGCGACCCATTCACCCTAATCGAAGGCATGATCATCGCGGGACTCGCGACCCATGCGACCAAAGGGTTCGTCTACATTCGTTCGGAATACCCTGACGCCATCGAACAGATGGAAGCCGCCTGTGCGATTGCTCGTGATGCGGGCGTTCTGGGCAATGTGCTGAACTCTGGCCACCAGTTCGACATCGAAATCCGTGTGGGTGCTGGAGCTTATGTCTGTGGCGAAGAAACCTCGCTCCTCAACAGCCTTGAGGGCAAACGCGGCACCGTTCGTGCGAAACCGCCGCTCCCTGCGCTGCAAGGCTTCATGGGCCGTCCGACCGTTGTGAACAACGTCATTTCCTTGGCCACCGTTCCCGTGATCTTTGAAAAAGGTGCGCAGCACTATGCGGACTTCGGCCTTGGTCGTTCCAAAGGCACCATGCCGATCCAGATCGCAGGCAACGTGAAATTCGGCGGTCTGTTTGAAACCGCGTTCGGTATGCCTCTTGGTGATCTCGTGAACAAAATCGGTGGCGGCACCGCCTCTGGTCGTCCTGTCAAAGCCGTTCAGGTTGGTGGCCCGCTCGGTGCCTACATGCCTGTGTCCAAATTCGACACGCCCTTTGGCTATGAGGACTTCGACCAGAAGGGCGGCCTGATCGGTCACGCTGGTATCGTGGTGTTCGATGACACTGCCGATATGCTCGGCATGGCGCGGTTCGCGATGGAGTTCTGCGCAGTTGAGAGCTGCGGTAAATGCACCCCGTGCCGTATCGGTGCGGTGCGCGGCGTAGAAACCATCGACCGTATCGCAGCCGGCGATAACGCGGCCGTCGAAATCCTGACTGATCTTTGTGAGACAATGAAAGACGGGTCGCTCTGCGCGCTCGGCGGGTTCACCCCGTTCCCCGTCATGTCTGCACTGCAAAATTTCCCTGAAGAATTCTCGACCGCGAAGGAGGCCGCAGAATGAAGGACTTTATTATCCCGTGGACCGATGATCGCGATCTCGGCACCCCTGCTGTAAAATCTGACAAGACCGTCACCATCACCGTCGACGGGTTCGAAGTCACCGTTCCCGAAGGCACCAGCGTTATGCGTGCTTCTGCACTGGCGGGCATCGACATCCCGAAACTCTGCGCGACTGACAGCGTTGAGGCGTTCGGCTCGTGCCGTCTGTGCGTTGTGGAAATCGAAGGTCGTCGTGGCACGCCCGCATCCTGCACCACCCCTGTTGCAGCTGGCATGGTCGTTCACACCCAATCGTCCAAGGTTCAGAAAATCCGCAAAGGCGTGATGGAGCTCTATATCTCCGACCACCCGCTGGACTGTCTTACCTGTGGCGCGAACGGCGATTGTGAACTTCAGGATATGGCGGGCGCTGTTGGCCTGCGTGATGTGCGCTATGAAGCGGTCGAAACCCACTTCAAAGCCAAAAACACCAGCGGCGAAGCCAACCCGCAGTGGTTGCCCAAAGACGACAGCAACCCGTATTTCACCTACGATCCGTCGAAGTGTATCGTGTGCTCGCGTTGCGTTCGTGCCTGTGAAGAAGTGCAGGGCACCTTTGCACTCACCATCGAAGGCCGTGGTTTCGACAGCCGCGTGTCTGCTGGCGCGTTGAACGACACCTTCCTGTCGTCCGACTGCGTGTCCTGTGGTGCCTGCGTTCAGGCTTGCCCGACCGCGACCCTGCAGGAAAAATCCGTGATCGAGATGGGCACACCGACCCGTTCGGTTATCACGACGTGCGCCTATTGCGGCGTGGGCTGTTCGTTCAAGGCAGAGATGCGCGGTGACGAACTCGTCCGCATGACACCGTATAAGAACGGCAAAGCGAACCGTGGTCACTCCTGTGTTAAGGGCCGTTTTGCTTACGGCTACGCCACGCACCAAGACCGCATTCTCAACCCGATGATCCGTGACACGATTGATGAACCGTGGCGCGAAGTGTCGTGGGACGAGGCGCTGACCTTTGCGGCGACCCGTCTGCGCGGTCTGCAAGAGAAATACGGTCAGAAGTCCATCGGCGTGATCACCTCATCGCGCTGCACGAACGAAGAGACCTTCCTCGTCCAGAAACTGACCCGCGCTGTGTTCGGCAACAACAACACCGACACCTGCGCCCGCGTCTGCCACTCGCCGACTGGCTATGGTCTGGGTCAGACCTATGGCACTTCGGCTGGCACACAGGACTTTGACTCGGTCGAAGAAACCGATTGCGCGCTGATCATTGGTGCGAACCCGACCGACGGTCACCCCGTTTTCGCCTCGCGCCTGAAAAAGCGCATCCGTCAGGGTGCAAAGCTGATCGTGATCGACCCGCGTCGCACGGACATGGTGAAATCGAACCATATCAAGGCCGACCATCACCTGCCACTGCGTCCGGGCACCAACGTGGCAATTGTCACCGCGCTGGCGCATACCATCGTGACCGAGGGTCTGATCGACGAAGACTACGTCAAAACCCGTTGCGATTGGGACGAATACCTCGCCTATGCAGAGTTCGTCAGCGATCCGCGCCATTCGCCCGAAGCCGTCGAAATGCTGACAGGCGTACCTGCGGCAGAGGTTCGTGCTGCGGCCCGCACCTATGCGACGGCTGGCAAGTCCGCGATCTACTACGGCCTCGGCGTGACCGAACACAGCCAAGGCTCGACCACCGTCATCGGTATCGCCAACCTCGCGATGCTGACAGGGAACGTTGGTATCAACGGCGCTGGTGTGAACCCGCTGCGTGGTCAGAACAACGTTCAGGGTTCCTGCGATATGGGGTCGTTCCCGCACGAACTGCCGGGCTACCGCCACGTAAAGAACGCCGACGTGCGTGAGATCTTTGAAAAAGCATGGGGCGTTGCGATTGATCCTGAACCGGGTCTGCGTATTCCCAACATGCTCGACGCCGCGGTCGATGGCACGTTCAAGGGCCTCTACTGTCAGGGCGAGGACATCCTTCAGTCCGACCCTGATACCAAACACGTCGCCGCTGGCCTTGCTGCGATGGAATGCGTGATCGTCCATGACTTGTTCCTGAACGAAACCGCTAACTACGCACACGTCTTCCTGCCGGGGTCTACCTTCTTGGAAAAAGAGGGCACCTTTACCAACGCTGAACGCCGCATCAACCGCGTGCGCAAGGTGATGGCACCGAAGAACGGCTATGCCGACTGGGAAGTGACCCAGATGTTGGCGAACGCGATGGGCGCAGGTTGGACCTACACCCACCCAAGCCAGATCATGGAAGAAATCGCAGCGACAACCCCGTCGTTTGCGAATGTGACCTACGATTTGCTCGAAGAACGCGGTTCGATCCAATGGCCGTGCAACGACAAGTCGCCAGATGGCACGCCTCTGATGCACGTCGATGGCTTTGTCCGTGGCAAGGGCCGCTTGATCGTCACCGAATATGTGGCGACTGACGAAAAAACAGGTCCGCGCTTCCCGCTGTTGCTGACCACAGGTCGTATCCTGTCGCAGTATAACGTGGGCGCTCAGACCCGTCGGACCGCGAACGTTGTCTGGCACGATCAGGACGTTCTGGAAATTCACCCGCATGACGCAGAAGTTCGCGGCGTGAAGGACGGTGATTTCATCAAGCTCGCATCGCGGTCTGGTGAAACGACGCTGAAAGCGCAGATCACGGATCGTGTCTCACCGGGTGTGGTCTACACGACCTTCCACCACCCAGATACGCAGGCGAACGTGATCACCACCGACTTTAGTGACTGGGCGACCAACTGCCCTGAATACAAGGTCACTGCCGTTCAGGTCAGCCCGTCGAACGGTCCGTCCGAGTGGCAAGAGGACTACAACGCGCAGGCCACCGCCTCGCGGCGTATCCTTCCGGCGGCAGAGTGAGCGCGGCGAAATCCATCGCTGGACAGAGCTGGCGGGGCGGGGTGCAGGACATGCACCGCGCCTTGCCTGAAGAAGTGCCCGTGGCCATCGTCTTTAACGGCACCACGCAGGCCGTTATGATGGCGACGCCCGACGCGCTGGACGCCTTTGGGATCGGCTTTGCCCTGACCGAAGGCACCGTCACCACCGCCGATGAGATCGAGAGCCTAGAAGTCATCGAACATGACCAAGGGTTCGAGGTGCGGATGTGGATCGCGGATGCAGCCGCCAAACGGATGGAGGATCGACGTCGGTCGATGATCGGTCCGGTGGGCTGCGGCCTCTGCGGGATCGATAGCCTAGAGCAGGCGATGCGAAAGTTGACAACTGTCAACATTAACAAGACGTTAACATATTCTGAGGTCAACGCAGCGACCGAAAGCCTCCGCCAGCACCAGCCCTTGCATGACCAGACACGTGCCGTTCATGCAGCGGGGTTCTGGTGCGATGGCATAGTTGCCGTGACCGAAGATGTGGGCCGTCACAACGCCCTCGACAAACTGATCGGCACCTTGGTGCAGCACGGTATCGACCCTGCGACGGGCGCGATTGTTCTCACTTCGCGGGTGTCGGTCGATATGGTCCAGAAAACTGTCATCGCGGGTGCGCCGATCCTGATCGCCGTGTCTGCGCCGACCGTACAAGCGGTCGAGATCGCCGATGCCGCCAACCTGACCATTGCCGCGCTGGCGCGTGGCGATGGCTTTGATGTCTTTACCCATCCTGAACGGATTATCCCCGATGAAGTCTGAAAAAATGGTCTACATGGCGAACCAGATCGCCACCTTCTTTTCTTCGCAGCCTGGCGATGACAAAGCGGACCGCGTTGCCGCGCATATCAAAGATTTTTGGGAGCCGCGTATGCGGGGCCAGTTGAAATCGCACATCGATGCTGGCGGCGAAGGTCTTTCGCCATTGGCGCTCGATGGGGCAAAGATCGCGACGGCAGAGTAAACTGACCCGTTGAACGTTTTTGTATACCGAGGTATACAAAGTGCAAGCCTTTCGACTCTCCGAACTTTTGGCGTGCGCTCCCGTGTCTGCAAAAACGATCTTTTCCAATGCTTTACCGATTTCGCTGTCGTTGACGATCGGCGGGATCGGGGGTGGGTTGTTCTACTATTTCCACCTGCCTCTGCCGTGGATGCTCGGCGCGATGATCGCGACCTTCGCGGTAGTTATGGGCGGTGCAAAGCTCAAGGCACCTGCGATGTTGCGGCCCATCGTGATTTCGGTGATCGGGGTCATGCTAGGGTCCGGATTTGACAGCGGCATCCTTTCTGATGCGCGCGCATGGGCGGTGTCATTGGCCTTTCTCGGGTTCTACCTTGCTGTCGCATCGGCCATCGTTGTTCCGTTCTACACACACATTGGTAAGTTCGACCGGACCACCGCGTTTTTCGCCGCGATGCCCGGTGGTGTGAACGACATGATGCTCATCGGTGAGGCGATGGGGGCGGACCCGCGCAAAATCATCCTCGCTCATGCGGCACGTATTCTGGTGACGATTGCGGTGATCGCCTTCTGGTTCCGCGTGGTTCTGGGTCTAAAGTTTGCCGGCTTTGCCATCGAACCTGTTTCGCTGGGTATGGTAGACGTTGCGATCTTGACGGCTTGTGCTGTGGCAGGGGTCTATCTGGGTGGTTGGCTGCGTTTGCCTGCCGCGCAACTGGTCGGGCCGATGATCCTGTCAGCGATTGTGCATATCGCGGGTCTGACCCATTCCGCACCGCCGCCCGTTTTGGTGATCGTCGCGCAGGTGGTCTTGGGCACCGTATTGGGCTGCCGCTTTGTCGGGGCGCCAAAACCGATGGTGGTGCGGTCGCTTGTTCTGAGCCTCGGTGCGACGCTGCTGACTTTGATCGTCACCTTGGTCTTTGCGGTTCTGTTCCACGGGTTGTTTGGTCAAACGGCAGAGCAGGTGATCCTCGCCTATGCACCCGGTGGATTGACCGAAATGAGCCTTGTCGCGCTGTCGATGAACGCGGAGGTGGCGTATATCTCGGTGCACCACCTCGCACGGATCGCGCTGGTGATCGCCTTCGCGCCCATCGTGATGAAGTGGCTCTTGCGCCGCGGTTAACAAATCCGCGGCAGCTGTTCGCCCACCAGCATATCGACAATCCGACTGCCACCAAAGGGGGTGCGCATGGTGACCATCGGCGCACCCTCTTTGGCCCGACCGATAATGGTTGCGCCCTTACCTGTGTCCACGGATCGCATCGCAGCCAGCGCTGCATCCGCGTGTTCTGCAGGGACAAAGAGGACGAGCGTTCCCTCATTCGCCAAATACAGCGGATCAAGCCCGAGGATTTCGCAGGTGCCTTTGACCTCTGCCCGAAGGGGGAGCGCGGCCTCGTCGATCTCAATCGTGCAGCCCGCTGCTTCGGCCATTTCGTTCAGCGCAGAGGCAATCCCGCCCTGTGTCGCGTCACGGCAGTGCAGGTGGCCTCCATCAGGTGCCCCAAGGCGGCGCAATCGGATTTCAGGTCAGAGGACAGCATCATATCACCCCGCGCGGCAAGGATCGTCGCCCCATGATCGCCGAGCACGCCGTTCACGATGGCAACGTCGCCCGCTTGGATCATGTCCGCCCGCAGATCACGGCCCGCAGGGATCACGCCGACGCCAGAGGTGGTGATGAACACCTTGTCGGCGGACCCACGCCCGACGACCTTTGTGTCGCCCGTGACGATCTTTACGCCTGCCTTGTCTGCCTCGGCCTTCATGCTGGCGACGATACGGCGGAGGAGGGCGATTTCGGTGCCTTCTTCGATGATGAACGCCGCAGAGAGCCAGAGCGGTTTCGCCCCACCAACGGCCAGATCGTTGACCGTGCCGCAAACGGCGATTTTACCGATGTCGCCGCCGGGGAATTCGACGGGTGTCACCACGTAACTGTCGGTCGTAAAGGCCAGTTGCGCACCCGTTTCAAGAAGCGCCTCATGGGTTAGACGGGCCTGATCCTCGCGACTGGTGGGTTCAAAGACCGAGGTGAAGATCTCTGCGATCAGGTCGCGCATGGCCTTGCCACCACCACCGTGGGACAGCGTTACTTTGTCGTCACGAAGGGTCATTCGGCAGGCTCGCGTTGGTGCCAATCCTGTCTGGTGTTGCGGCCTTGGACAGAGAGGCCAGCGCCATGAACCATGCCTTAGGCATGTCCGGCGGGAGGCCAACGGGTATGCCCGCGATCTTTGGCGTCTCGGTAAAGCTGTGGCGGGGTTCCTCGAATTCGGGCGCCGTGCAGGCGATGCAGGGATAGCCCCCGCGTGTGCACGACCCCGCGCCGTTCCATGGGCGGATGTTACAGTCACCGACGGCTTGGGTGCCAATGCAGCCCAAATGCTCCATCATGCAGCCGATCTGGCTGAGTTCCTTGGCCGAGGCATTGTATTCGTAGAATTCGTTCTTTGTGCAGCCGTGGTGGACGAGGTGATCGGCAAAGAACCGTGGACGCGCATAGCTGTCGAGGTCGGCAGGCGTGAGCGCGTCATTGGCCAGCATCAACAACGTCTCAGTCACCCAGTCCGGATGCATCGGGCAGCCTGAGATATTGATCACGGGCAGGCCACCTTTGCCGACAAAGCCTGACAGAAGGATGCCGCCCGCATGGGTGCCATCGAGCTGCAATCCAACCGCATCCGATGGGTTCCCGCCTGCGGTCGTCACACCACCAAAGGCCGCACAGCTACCCACGGCGATCACATGCCGCGCGAGGGGGGCGAGCGATTGCACCCAGTCCATCATGCTACGGCCTGTGCCCGATAGCATTTGATACCGCCCAGTGTTGCGCGGACCACGTGCGATGGCGCCTTCGACACACAGGATATCGAGCGGGATCTCCTCCGCTTCAATCTGTGCCAAGAGGCGGCGCACCTCATCGCCAGAGGCGACAGAGAGGGCAGGGTGCCAGATAAATTTGATGCCCGCGCCACCCAAAAGATCGAACACATTCGGGTTTTCAGCGCAGAGGAGCGACATCGTGCAGCCACCGCAGCCCGACGCCTGAAGCCAGAGAACGTTCATTCCCCACCTCGTTTCAGTGACAGTCGTAAACAGGCGCCCTTCTCTGACGGACAGAGTTGCAACTGCCCCCGTGTTCCTCTGCGATCTTGTGAGAGATCGACAGGTCGAGGCCTGTTCCTTTGCCCACGGGTTTGGTGGTGAAAAACGGGTCAAAGATGGACCCTGCGATGTCGGGCCCGATCCCAGGACCATAGTCCGCGACTTGAACAAAGACGTGATCGCCGTCTTGGCCCAAGGTGATCTGGATGTGCGGGTCCTCTGTGCCTTCAACAGGATCGAGCGCGTTTTGAACGAGGTTCATAATGACCTGTTGCACGTGACCGACGCGCCCGTTCGCCGAGAGGGTCAGGGGCGCATTGGTGACAATCGGTGCAGGGGTTTTCATCCCGCGCACGACCCAATGGGTTGCCACGCGTGTTGTTTCAACCAAATCGAAATTGGCAAATTCGCCTGTGCCGTCTGCGGATAGCCTGCGCAGATCCTCAACAATGTCGCGGACCCGTTCGGACCCGTCCCGCGCACCATCAATCGCGGTGCGCATATTCGCCAGTTCGCGGTCGAGCCGCAGTTCCTTGCGCAACTCAATTAGCTCTGCCCGCGATGCCCCCGCCTGCACCTGTTCGAAATAGGTCACAAACCGCGCGACGTATTTTTCCAAGGCATGGGTATTCGCGTAAATAAACGAAATCGGGTTGTTGAGTTCGTGTGCCACCCCCGCGAGCAACCGACCCAGCGACGCCAGCTTTTCGTTGCGAACGAGGTGGGTTTGGGCCTCTTGCAATGCGCGGTGGCTTTCGGCGAGTTCGGAATAGGCCTGACGCAGTTCGCCCACAGGGCGCCCGATCAGCACCGCGCCAAGGCTTTTGCCGCGTTCCCCAATGCGAGGCGTGATCGACAGGTCAATCGGGGTAGGGCCCGCAGAGGTGGGCAGTTCAGCCTCAAACCGAACGGATTTTCGGTTTTGCACGACCTATTGTACGGCCTCGTGCAGCGCGGCATCTGAAGTGAGATCAGCCAAGGGGCGGCCCCGCACACTGGCAGGGTCGAGGCCCAAGAGCATTTGGAACGACCCCGCCGCCTGTTCGATCAACCCGTCTCTATTCACGACAATCAGAACGTCCGACACCGAGGCAAAGACCTAGGCCATAAAGCCGCGCATTTCATCAAGTTCGGCGTTCCGAACCTCTAGCTCGCTCTGGTAGCTGACCAGCTCTGCGTAGGTTTTATCGACGGCCCGCAGCACATCGACCCATGCCTCATCGGACACGGGCGTTTGTCCACCGCTCAGGTCATGGGTGTCGATCACGCGAGGCTCCTCTTTGGGATAGCTTAGCGAGTTTGCAGGCCACGTCAAAGGAGAGCCCGCGTGAATTCATGGACTTATGGTCGAATAGAACACGTCCCTGCAAAGTGACCATGCAGAGACGTGGATACGTGATCAGGCAGTGATCAGAAGTCCGCAGTAACACCCGGCAGGTTCAGTGCCTTGATCAGGTCGCGCAATTCCTGACGGGCCGCGAGGTTCGAGATGTTCAACTGCGTGACGCCAACATCCTTAAGGTCGAGGAGCGTTAGGCCACGCGGGAACAATTCGCGGAAGATAACGCGCTCGTTGAAGCCTGGGGCGACACGGAACCCAATCCGACGCGATAGTTTGTTCAGCGCGGATTCCATCTTTTGTTTGTTGACCATCGCCTGTGCGCCCAAACGGTTCCGCACCACGACCCAGTCAATCGGCTGGAGGCCTGCTTGGGCACGCAACTGACGCGCGCTCCACACCATTTCGGAATAGACGGAAGGGCCAGTGATGTTCTCACCATCGCTGTCGATATGGGCGAGAAGGTCGAAATCAACAAAGCTGTCGTTCAGCGGTGTGATCAGCGTATCAGCAAGCGAATGCGCCACTTGGCTCAGGCGGGTGTGCGAACCAGGGCAGTCGATCAGGATGAAATCGCTTTCGGGTTCCAGCGCTGCCACGGCTGCGGACAGACGATGGTCGAATGCGTTTTCACCGGGCTGCAGGTCGGCCTGATCAACCTCAGGGAGGTCGCGGTACACAGGAATGGCGAGGTTCAGACCTTCGGCGTCTGAATATGCCTTACGGTTATCCAGATACCGCGCCAGCGATTTCTGCCGCATATCGAGGTCGAGCACACCAATCCGGTGTCCCATCCGCGCCAAAGCCGTTGCCACATGCATCGACACGGTCGATTTGCCCGCGCCACCTTTTTCGTTACCGACGACGATAATATGCGCCACGCCCGATCCCCAGTGCTGTTACTTGGCCGTACTATATGGCGCGAAACCGCCAAGGAAAAGATGTGCCGCCTGTGATGCCGCAATTACTTAATCCTTGACGTATAACGGCTAAGGGTCCATACGCCGCCACTGATGACCGTCCCGTCCGCGTGAGACGTGCGCTGAGATGTGCGCAAGACGTCGTCAACCTACAGGTTCCCACTTTCACGCAAGGGGCCGCGTAGATCCGGCAGTTCGACATCCGGTCGAACGGCGAGCGATCCGCGCAACTCTTGCAGTTTCCGGCGCTGGGCCGGACCAATGCGTTGCCCGTTGGGCTGCGCGGAACAGGATTTTTATGGACTTCGATATGCTGGGGCTCGCCCCCCGCCTTGTGACTAAACTTGCCGAACTTGGCATCACTGACCCGACCCCGATCCAAGCGCAGGCGATCCCGCACGCGATGAACGGTCGCGACGTTATGGGCCTTGCCCAAACGGGCACGGGTAAAACCGCTGCTTTCGGTCTGCCGATGCTCGATGCGCTGATGAAAAACGGTGAAAAGCCTTCGCCGAAAACCACGCGTGCGCTGATCCTCGCGCCGACCCGTGAGCTTGCGAAACAGATTGCGGATAGCTTGTCTGCGTTTTCTTCTGGCTCGCACCTCAAGACCGTTCTGGTCGTCGGTGGCGCAGGGATCACGGGCCAAAGCCGCCGTCTCGAGAAAGGTACCTCGATCCTCGTCGCGACCCCCGGTCGTTTGCTCGACCTGATCGACCGTGGTGCTGTGCGCCTTGATGAGACGCAGTTCCTCGTGCTGGACGAGGCTGACCAGATGCTCGACCTCGGTTTCATTCACGCGCTGCGCAAAATCGCAACGCTGATCCCCAAAGAGCGTCAGACCATGCTGTTCTCGGCGACCATGCCGAAGCAGATGGCTGAATTGGCCGAAAGCTACTTGTCCAACCCGATCCGCGTTCAAGTGAACCCTCCGGGTCAGGCGGCCGAGAAAATCGAACAATGCATCCACTTTGTTGCGAAGGCCGCAAAGACGGACCTGTTGGTTGAACTGCTCGACGGACACCGCGACGAACTGGCGCTAGTGTTTGGCCGTACCAAGCACGGGATGGAGAAACTGTCGCGCGTTCTCGAAAACAAGGGCTTTGCCGTTGCTGCGATCCATG
The DNA here is from genome assembly GCF_023253315.1 of Aestuarium sp. Taxonomy (NCBI): domain Bacteria; kingdom Pseudomonadati; phylum Pseudomonadota; class Alphaproteobacteria; order Rhodobacterales; family Paracoccaceae; genus Aestuarium; species Aestuarium sp. The sequence continues at coordinate 45,612 of NZ_JALRGW010000006.1, read as the reverse complement.
GGAACAAATCCCAAGGTCAGCGTGACCGTGCGATCAAAGACTTCAAAGAGGGCAAGGTCCGCGTTCTCGTGGCAACTGACGTTGCGGCCCGTGGCATCGACATTCCGGGCGTGCGTCACGTGTATAACTACGAGCTGCCGAACGTGCCTGATCAATACGTCCACCGTATTGGCCGTACCGCGCGCGCAGGTGCGGACGGTTGCGCTGTTGCGTTCTGTGCACCTGACGAAATGTCGGATCTGCGCGACATTGAAAAGACGCTCAAAACGACGATCCCAGTGGCCTCTGGCCGTCCGTGGGAAGTCCTTGGCAACGAGCCGAAACGCAAACCTGCTGGCAATGGCCGTGGTGGTCCGCGTCGCTTTGGCAACAAAGGCAGCGGTGGTGCTGGCAAACCCAAAGGGGATCGTTCCTTCGGTAAGCCCGCTGGCGATCGTCCGTCGTTTGCTAAACTAGCAGGGGGCGGCCAGCGTCGCCGTAAGCCCCAAGGCAATCGCGCCGCAGGATAAAATGACAAACGCGGGCCCTCGGGTCCGCGTTTTTCGTTTCACTAACTGGCCACCCGATCGCCCAAACAAAAACGCCGCGCAAAATGCGCGGCGTTTCCGTAAACCGATGGTTTGGGATTAGAAGCCCAGACCTGCGTATTTGTTTTTGAACTTCGATACGCGACCACCTTGGTCGAGCAGACGCGAAGTACCGCCAGTCCATGCAGGGTGCACGGTCGGGTCGATGTCGAGTGCCATCGTGTCGCCCTCTTTGCCCCAAGTGGAGCGCATGGTGATAACGGTGCCGTCGGTCATTTTCACTTCGATGAAGTGGTAGTCGGGATGGATGTCTTTTTTCATAATCCGTCTCCTTACGCGTCAGCGCCGCTGTTGAGCGGTTTGTAGTTGGTGACTTCTGCGATACGTGCGGATTTACCACGACGTGCGCGCAGGTAGTACAGTTTCGAGCGACGGACTTTACCGCGACGTACAACTTCGATCGAGTCGATGTTGGTCGAGAAGAGCGGGAATACGCGCTCTACGCCTTCGCCGAAGGAAATTTTGCGAACGGTGAACGAGCCAGCGATGCCCTTGCCGTTTTTACGGCTGATGCAGATGCCTTCGTACATCTGAACACGGGTGCGGGTGCCTTCGGTCACTTTGTAGCCTACGCGAACGGTGTCGCCGGCTTTGAAATCGGGAATGGTTTTCCCGAGGGAGGCGATTTGTTCCGCCTCGAGCTGTGCGATCAGATCCATCTGACCTTCTCCTATGATGCTTGTGGTGGTCCCACAAAGTTAATGCGTCCTCAGAGCTCTTGGTCTTCTTTCGGGTCCGCCGTAGCGCCCGCCAGAGTTCAGGTCGACTTTACTTGTTCACCGATGCTGCGAGCCGTGGTGGCTGCCGAAGAAAACGCGCCAAAGCAATAGCAACACGGGCCTATGGAATCGCAAGGACCCCTAGACAGGGCGCGTATAGGGGATTGGGGGGTGTTGGGCAAGTTCTACTTGCAACTCAGATGGGGGAAGTGTTGGCTTGTGTGGACAATTTTAAGTGGAGTTCATTTGATGTCTGAGAAAATCCCTACAAGACTGATTGGACTACTGTCTGAAATACTTCCCAGCCACTATAGCCACGCACAGATTGATAATCTTTTCCTCTATTGTGGAGCGCCGGAGTTTTCGACTGATTTGAGTAAACCAAAAAAGGTTCAGGCGTGGCTACGGAAAATCAATTTGGAATCGAGCGAACCGTTATATGTGCTTGGTGGGGTGCTTGAGGACTTCTTTAGTTTGCCAATTGTGCCAGTCACGCATTTCAGTTTCGGGGAAACAGATGAAGAAACTCCTACCGAATTGGAAGAAAACCAATCGAAGATTAGAGAGCTCTTGGCGACTTGCTCGTTAAGACTCGAGGGTTCGAAGCTTTTAAAACTATCAGAAACTGCTCCAACAATCGGACTCGTGGAGCGCGTTCGATTTAGAGGTTTGGTTGAAGTTGAAACCGAAATTGATAGGGCGTTGAAAGTCGTCGAGGCTGACCCTGCCGCAGCCTGCCACTATGCAGTGAATGCTCTTGAAGCGACTTTAAAGGTCTACATTGAACACAAAATTCCGAAGTACTCTGGTTCGGATCATTTGAATGATCTTGCGAAAACTGTGTTCGACGACATCGGGTTACGACCAAAAGAACTCGACGATAAAGACTTGAAACAAATTGCATCGGGTATGTTCAGCATTGTGAATGGCTTGATGCACCTGAGGAATAAAAAAAGTGGTGCACATGGGCGATCGAGCGAACAATTAAAAACTTACGAAATCAAACCAAGGCATGCTCGGTTGGCGGTCAATTCAGCACATTCTCTGGCGACTTACATACTTGAATTAATTTGATTACCCCCGATACCTTTCCCACATATCAGGCCGACGTTCCTTCGTAAGCTCCTCGGCCTGTTCCTTCCGCCATGCTTCGATATTCGCGTGGTGGCCGGACATGAGGACTTCGGGGATTTCGCGGCCGCGCCATTCGGCGGGGCGGGTGTATTGAGGGTGTTCCAAGAGCCCGTTGGAGTGGCTTTCGTCCACCACGCTTTCAGCGTTCCCCAGCACACCAGGCAGCAGGCGCACAGTGGCGTCGAGCATGGCTTGAGCGGCGAGTTCACCGCCCGTTAGGACAAAATCGCCGAGCGAGACTTCTTGGATGTTGTAGGCGTCGATCACGCGCTGGTCGATGCCTTCAAAACGGCCACAGATCATGGTGATCCCGTCGTAGGAGGCCCAGTCCCGCGCCATCGCCTGATCGAACCGTTTCCCACGCGGTGACAGGTAGACCAGCGGCATACGGCCACGGGCATTGCGGCCCGCTTCTTGGATCGCGGGGTCGAGGACATCGGCGCGGATCACCATGCCCGCGCCACCGCCCGCAGGGGTGTCGTCGACGTTCTTGTGTTTGCCGATCCCGTAGTCACGCAGGTTGATCGTCCGCAGTGCCCAGAGGTTTTCCCGCAGCGCCTTGCCCGTCAGGCTATCGCCGAGCACCCCCGGAAAAGCATCAGGCATCAGCGTGATGATCTGCGCGGTCCACGTCCCCACCCACTCCGGCTGTTCGGTCAGCAGGTCGGTCGGTTTCAGGGTCGGACGCATCACCTTGCGGCCAATGCTGCGGGGGGTATCGGGTGTATCAGTCATGCGGCTGTCTTAGGGCAATTGGGTGGGTTTGGGAACGTCCCCCGTGCGCCATCCGCCCAAGTTCGACTGTTTGGCGAGCGCGTCTTTGGCGTCGATCAGCGCGGCGTCAGTAAGGTCAGAGCGGTTGAGTGTCAGAAACTCGCGCCACAGGGTATCGGACGGCCCTTCGTTGCCTTTGCCGACGGGGGTAAAGCCGTCGGTGGGGATGCCGAACAGGTCGAGGAGCGCACCACCGGGGCCGAACGGATGGAGCGCTGAGGTTTCCAACGGCAGCGTTTGCATCGGGCCGCATTGGGTCGCGATGGCCGAAATGATCGGGGTAAAGTCGGCGGCCTTGACATATTTCGCGGCGAAGGCATCGGGGTCGAGCGTTAAGCGCTGGCCTTTAAGGTGGTGACGGTAGGCAGAGTAGAGCCATGGTTCGGGATCGCGGGTGGTCACGACGATCTCGACCTCGGCGTTAAAACGATCACGCAAGTAGCCTGTGACATAGGTCAGGATAACGGGCGCGGCCTGATAGGTTTTCACCTTGGGCCAACCGGGGAGGTGGCCACAGAGTGCCTCGCAGGAAATCAAGATATCGCGGGTATCGTCGGGCGTGTTGGCAAAGACCTCATCAAGTCGCTCCGCCAGATCGATCAAGGTCAGAGGATTGCCGCTGCGCGAATAGCTGTGGGTCAGTTGGGTGACGGGCTTGAGGTGGCGGAGCATGAACAGATGCACATGCGGCGCCAGCTTTTCGCGGTTGGTCCAAAAGAAATGCTGGATAGAGCTGGTGCCAGTCTTGTGAAAGCCTGGGTGCAGCAAAATCCGACGTTTAGGCATCAGGGAAGAGCCCTTCGGGTGGATCAGCGACGATGCGGCCCGCGGCGATGTCGACGGTGGGCACGGCGGCTTTGGTGAACGGCAACAGAACGGTGTCGCGGTAGCCCATCTTGGTCACCTCCAAAAGGTCCGTTGCGCCGTGGTTCACGACCGTTTTCACGGTGCCGAGGTCATTGCCGCCCGTATCAAAGACCGAAAGGCCGATCAGGTCGTTGTAATAGTATTCGTCATCAGGAAGGTCGGGCATGACATCGCGCGATGCGAAGAGTTCAGTGCCCTTGAGCGCATCTGCGTCCTCTTTGGTGACGATCCCGTCCATATGTGCGGTGAGGCCATTGTTGGTGATGCCCGTCAGGACAACAACAGGGAAGCTACGACCGTCTTTTGTATAAAGAGGCGTGTAGTCGGCGATGGCTTCGGGGTCAGAGCAATATGACTTCAGGCGCACTTCACCACGGACGCCAAAGGCACCTGCGATAGAACCTACGACAACGCGATCTTCGGGCATGTCGATCCTCTTACCTTACCAGCATATCAGGGAGAGCTTGCCGTTGTTCCCAGCCAGCGCGCTCGAGTTCTGGAGTTTCATGTTCTTCTTCGGGATAGCCGATACAGAAGTAGCCGATCAATTTCCAGCCGTCCGGAACATCAAGGTCGCGCGCCAAACGGTCAGGATCGAGGATGGACACCCAGCCCATGCCGATCCCATGCGCCTTGAGCATGAGCCAAAACTGCATGACGGCGGAAACGCAGGAATAGGCCTTCATTTCGGGCATCGTTCCCGCGCCGAGGCCCTTACCCTTGGTCGTGCCTGCGTCGCACCAAACGGACATCTGAACGGGGGACAAATCCATGCCAGACAGCTTTAGCCCCGAATAAATCTTGGCATCGTCGCCACTGTAACCCGCCAGCGCATCGGCATTCGCCTCGAGGAAGTTCTCACGCGCGGCGGCGCGCCCCTCTGCGCTGTTCACCATCACGATCCGCCATGGTTCGGACAGACCAACAGACGGGGCGAGCGAAAAGCTACGCAGGCAACGGTCAACGATTTCGGGATCAATGGCGTCAGGTTTGAACCGACGGACATCGCGGCGCATGCGGATCAGTGACCAGAGGTCACTTTGAAAGTTGGGTGAGAACCCAGTCATGCGCGATGGCTCCTTTGTGCGGCATTGCCCGTCGTTATGCTGGCAAGGTCAGACAAAATAGCCCCAAAGACAAGGGGGACTGCTCGGCCCCGAAAGGCCGAGCAGAACGTTTATTATTCTTCAGCAGCTTCTTCTGCCGGTGCAGCAGCTTCGGCAGCTTTTGCAGCCTTAGCAGCAGCGCGCTCTTGAGCAGCTTTACCCGGAACAGCTTTGTTCGGGTTGTTGCGGACTTTTTTCGCAACGAGGCCAGCAGCTTCGAGGAAACGTGCAACACGGTCGGTCGGCTGTGCGCCCTGAGCGAGCCAGAACTGAACGCGCTCTACGTTCAGTTTTACGCGGTCTTCGCTGTCTTTAGCGAGAAGCGGGTTGTAGGTGCCCAGTTTCTCTTTGAAGCGACCGTCACGCGGCATGCGCGAGTCAGCAGCAACGATTGCGTAGTGAGGGCGTTTTTTCGAACCACCGCGAGCGAGACGGATTTTCATAGCCATGGGTTGATCTCCTTGAATGGCGTGGTGACGGACGGGCCGTCAGGATTGGTGTTGTTTGTGGTGTTGAATCACTTCCTGAATGACGAAATTCAGGAATTTCTTGGCGAACTCAGGATCCAGATCGGCCTGTTCCGCAAGGTCGGTCAACCGTTTGATCTGTGCCTCTTCGCGCACGGGATCAGACGGAGGAAGTTCGTTTTCCGCTTTCAGCTTCCCAACGGCTTGGGTGTGCTTAAAGCGTTCGGCCAGCGTAAAGACGAGGATCGCGTCCAAACGGTCGATGGACTCGCGGTGGCCTTTGAGGATCGCTGCTGCTTTTTGAACGGCGTCGGTCATTCTGTCCTCTTACGCTGGAATATCGGGCGAATAGCGGTAGGTGATGCAGCCGCCGAAATCAGCGGCCTCGTCACGCACCGCGCCCAGCTTTTCAGCCAGACGGATCGCACGGGTGTTGTCGGGGTGGATGTAGCTTACCAGTGTCGGCCAGCTCAGCGCGTTGAACGCGTTGTTGCGGGCAGAGCGGGCGGCTTCATAGGCGTAACCTTCGCCCTCGTATTCTTCGAGGAAGAGGAAACCAACTTCGGGCTCGGGATCGCCGAATTCATGGTCGAGCATGACAAAGCCCAAGGTCACGAAATCGCTGTTACGCTCTACGGTCCAGAGGCCAGCGCCACGCAGCACCCAACCCGCGACCAGTTGGTTAAAATCGAGCCACGCTTGGTCGCGGTCCATTGGGCCGTCAACGAATTTGCCGCGCTCGGTGCAGACGATTTTCGCGTAGTCCTCAAAATCGGTGATGCGCGGTGCGCGCAGGGTCACACGATCAAGGATGATACGGGGCAGGGCGCCGCGAATACGGTCGGTTGCAACGGCTGCTTGCCCTTCAGGGGCGTTCTCCCATGCACGTGTCATTGAACGGCCTCCGGTTTCGGGTGGCGATAGACCCAGCAGGGTTGATCGGGCTTCGGCTGTGGTGCGGTTTCATCCAGCACAGCGCCCAGCTTTTCCGCGAGGTTGGCAGAGCGAGTGTTCCCGATGCCGACGTAGCTGACGATGGTGTCCCAGTTTAAAACGTTCCACGCGTGATGAATCGCTGCGCGAGCGGCTTCAGTCGCGATGCCTGTGCCTTCGATCGACGGGTCCCAAACGGTCCAGCCAATTTCGGTTTCTGGCCAATCGGCAGGGAACCACGGTCCGATCATGCCCAGCGGTGTGTCTTCGCCCTTACGGGTTACGATCCACATGCCGTAGCCGCGGATTTGCCAATGGCCAATCTCAGCCGCGAAAGCACGCCATGCCTTGCCCAGATCGTGCGGTCCACCCACGCCTGCTGCGCGATCAGACATGAAAAAGGCGCATGCGGCCTCCATGTCCCAAGCCTTCGGCTCGCGCAGGATAAGACGTTGGGTTTCGAGCGTTTGCATGGCTTACTTCTTTTTCCCCATGCCCAGACCCGAGAGGCCACCCGGCAAACCGCCGAGGCCACCAAGCCCGCCCAGACCCGGAAGTTTGCCACCCGGCAACTGGCTGCCCAGTGCCTTCGCCGCTTGTTCCATTGCTTTGGGGTCGTCCATGTTCGGCATGTCAGGCATACCGCCTTTGCCAAACATCTGCTTAACGGCTGCTTTGAGAGCGCCGCCTTTGCCCATTTTGCCCATCTTCTTCATGACGTCGGCCATCTGCTTCTGCTGCTTGAGCAGCTTGTTCAGTTCCGACACCTCGAGGCCAGCGCCCGCAGCAACCCGCTTTTTACGGCTGGCTTGCATCACATCGGGGTTAGCGCGTTCGAGTTTGGTCATAGAGTTGATCAGCGCGATCTGGCGACGCAGCATGATGTCGTCGAAACCAGCTTCTTTGATCTTGCCAGCGTGTTTCGCCATGCCGGGCATCATACCCATCAGGCTTTCCATACCGCCCATCTTGAGCATCTGGTCCAGCTGCATCTTCAGGTCGTTCATGTTGAAGCGGCCCTTCTGGAAGCGCTTCATCATACGTTCGGCTTGTTCGACCTCGAGTGTTGCTTGGGCCTTTTCGACCAGTGCAACGATGTCACCCATGCCGAGGATACGGCCAGCAACGCGTTCCGCCTCGAAGGTCTCAATGGCGTCCATCTTTTCGCCCAGACCGACAAAGCGGATGGGTTTACCCGTGATGGCGCGCATCGACAGCGCAGCACCGCCGCGACCGTCACCGTCCATACGGGTGAGGACAACGCCAGTGACGCCGATCTTCGCGTCAAACTCGGTTGCAACGTTCACCGCGTCCTGACCCGTCAGGCCGTCCACGACCAAGAGTGTTTCGCGCGGGTTCACGGCATCACGGACGTCAGCAGCCTGTTGGATCAGCTCTTCGTCGATGTGCAGTCGGCCTGCGGTGTCGAGCATGTAAATGTCATAGCCACCGAGGCTCGCCTGAGTTTTGGCGCGCTTTGCGATCGTGACGGGATCTTCGCCTTTGACGATCGGGAGTGTGTCTACACCGATCTGCTGGCCGAGGATTTGAAGCTGTTCCATAGCCGCAGGACGGTTCACGTCGAGCGAGGCCATGAGGATGCGCTTGCCTTCGCGTTCTTTCAAACGCTTTGCGAGTTTAGCGGTCGTCGTGGTTTTACCCGAACCCTGCAGACCGACCATCAGGATCGGGGCAGGCGGGTTGTCGATTTTCAGGCGGTCAGCTTCTGCGCCACCTGACAGAACTGCGATCAGTTCGTCATGGACGATCTTAACGACCTGCTGACCCGGAGTGATCGATTTCGTTACCGCAGAGCCAGTGGCCTTGGCCTCGACCGCTTTAACAAAGCTGCGAACAACGGGCAGGGAAACGTCAGCCTCGAGGAGTGCAACGCGCACTTCACGAAGCGCGGTTTTAACATCGTCTGCGGACAGGGCACCCTGTTTCGTCAGACGGTCAAACACTCCGCCAAGGCGTTCGGATAGATTTTCAAACATGCCATGGCCCTCCAGCGACCCGTTAAACATCTGGTCGCTACATAGGCATCGACCGCTCAAACCACAATCGCGCCCATGGGCGCAACGCGCTGATGGACGGCGATCCCCCCGAATAGGGAAGGGACCGGAAGACTCGGCTTCCGGGGAATTTGGCCTGCGTTTACGCGCGTGGAACCAGTGAGTCAAGCACGCCTTGCCCTTGCGCCTTTTGGTTCAGTGGCTAGATTGACGTGGTCGATTTAAGGATTTCCACGATGGATCATTGGGATGAGGTGCGCACGGCCTATCAGGTGGCGCGTTTGGGCACAGTCAGCGGCGCGGCCGAAGTGTTGGGCGTTCACCACGCGACAGTGATCCGTCACATCGACGCTCTCGAAGGGCGTCTTGGCGTGAAATTGTTCCAGCGGCACGCTCGCGGTTACACTCCGACCGAGGCTGGGCAGGACCTGTTGAAGGTCGCAAAAGCGGCGGATGACCAATTTCATCAGCTTGGTGCGCGATTAAAGGGACACGGCGATGGGGTTTCGGGTGATCTGACGGTTACATCGCTCGCGTCGTTCTCGACCATGCTCACGCCCGTGATGGTGAAGTTCCAAAAGCAGAACCCAGAGGTAAAGATCCGCTACCTCACAGGTGACCGTCTGTTCCGCCTCGAATACGGTGAGGCGCATCTCGCGATCCGTGCGGGCGCGGCACCTGATCAGCCTGACAACGTGGTCCAGCCCTTTATCAAACAGACCGTCGCGATGGTTGCGGCCCAAAGCTACATCGACCGCATGGGGATGCCAGAGAACGACGCTGACCTCGCAAAGCACGAGTTCGTTAGCCATGACGACAATGATAGCCGAGCGCCGTTCCACCGTTGGCTTCTTGCGAACGTGCCGTCGTCGCAGATCGTTTATCGCACGATGGACAACCGCTCGATGCGGGATGCCATCGCGGCGGGGGCAGGGATCGGGTTCCTTCCGTCCTACGAATTTGGCTTGATGCCAGGTGTCCAGCAGGTCATGCCGCCGCGCGAAGAATGGTCAACCAGCCTCTGGCTGGTCACGCATGTTGATCTGCATCGGACGCCAAAGGTGCAGACCTTCCTCAAGTTCCTCAAGGAAGAGGCAAAATCGTGGGTCGATTGATCCGCCCCCATCTGGCGGGACATTTGGCGATGTTGGTGTTCTCTGCCTCAGTGGCGGGGAGCTTTTCGTTGGGGGCCTCCGTTGCCAATGACATTTCGCCTGTCGCGCTAAACACCGTTCGGTTCTGGGTCGCCGTCGCGATCCTCGGTATCGTGATGAAGCTGACAGGAAAGGGAAGTCGCCAGACGTTCAAAGCCCCGTGGCGTTACGCGATTTTGGGCGGGCTTTATGCGTGCTACTTTGTCCTGATGTTCATGGCGCTCAAATCCACGTCGCCTGTGAACCTATCGGTGGTGTTCACGCTGACGCCTGTCATGGCGGGCGGCTTTGGGTATTTCCTGCTGCGGCAAGTCATGTCCCCTCGCATCGCGCTGGCCCTCGCGATTGGCGGTGCGGGAGCGGTCTGGGTGATCTTCCGTGGCGACCTCAGTGCATTCCTCGCGTTTGAGGTCGGCAGCGGCGAGGCTCTCTATTTCTGGGGCTGCGCGGCGCATGCGCTATATACGCCGCTCGCGCGGAGGCTCAATCGTGGCACGCATGTTATTCCTTACACTTTCGGCACATTGGTCGCGGCGGCGATCTGGATCACGGGGTATGGTTGGCGTGATCTGTTGGTGACGGATTGGACAAACCTTCCGAACCTTGTTTGGATCACGATCCTCTACATTGCGGTCTTTGCGACCTCGGTGTCATCGCTACTGCTGCTCTTCGCAACCCAACGCCTGCCATCGTCCAAAGTCATGGCCTACACATACCTTGTGCCGACATGGGTGATCGCGTGGGAATACATCCGGCATGCCTACGTCCCGCCGGGGATCGTGCTGGTCGGCGTAGCAATGACGCTTATTGCTCTGCTTCTTCTTCTGCGAGAATGACGCCCTCAGAGGCGAGGAACTGTTCGAACGCATCGAGATCAACGCCGTCCATCTGGCCAAAGCCTTGCATCCAAACGCTCGCTTCACGCAGGGCGTCGGGCTCTAGCTTGCACCATTTCACCCGTCCGCGTTTCTCCTGAGAGATCAGGCCAGCGTCAGCCAGAACGGTAAGATGCTTTGAAATCGCGGCAAGCGACACGGCAAACGGTTCGGCCACATCGGTTACTGCCATATCATCCTCCAGCAGCATCGACAGGATCGCGCGGCGGGTGGGGTCGGCCAAGGCCATAAAGACGGTATCAAGTGTAGCTGCCATATCCGCCGATTAAGCCGCCTTAATCCCAAAGGTCAACCGATTGGTTGAATATAAAGAATGGGTGGTTTCGGGGGTAAAAGGGCTGTGGGTAGATTCTATGAAGGGGATGGTTTGGAAATTTTTCCATAAATTAACAATGCTTTACGTCGAACGATTTGTCACATCACGGCTTATTGACTCATTGGTCCTAAGGCCATAGCTAATCCCCAACCTTCTGAGGGGATTTTCGTGTGACTGATCCGAACGATCTTGACCGCCTAAAGGCGCTGGAAAGCCGGATCAAAGAGGTGAAAGCCAAAGCGCCCGAAACGAACCATATGAAGAAAGACTACTCTCAAGCGCAACATGCGTGGCGGATGGTCACCGAGCTTGTAGCTGGTCTTCTGATCGGCTTCGTCATCGGATACGGGTTGGATTACGCCTTTGGCACCATGCCTGTGTTTCTGGTGATATTCATTTTTCTGGGCTTTGCGGCCGGTGTTAAAACCGTGATCGGCTCTGCTCAGGAACTACAGAGGAAACTGCTGGAGCAACCTTCCAGCAAAGATGGGGATCACTGACGTGGCGACTGAAGCGCATGGCGAAGGCACAGGCCTTGTTTTCCACCCGCTGGACCAGTTCAAGGTAACTCCGCTGTTCGGGGATGGCCCCGTTCACTGGTACACCATCACCAACGCAACGTTGTGGATGGCCCTCGCTGTTCTGGCGATTGTTGCGATGTTCGTCATCGGTAGCCGCGGTCGCGCAATCGTGCCGTCGCGCGGTCAGTCGATCGCAGAGCTGTTCTACGGCTTCGTTTACAAGATGGTTGAAGACATCACCGGCCACGACGGTGTGAAGTACTTCCCGTACATCTTCTCGCTCTTCTGCTTCATCTTCTTCGCGAACTTCCTCGGCCTTCTGCCGCTGTCGTTCTCGCCGACCTCTCACATCGCAGTAACTGCTGTTCTCGGCTTTGGCGTGTTCATCATCGTAACCATGATTGGTTTCGTGAAGAACGGCATCGGCTTCCTTGGCATGTTCTGGCTGAAAGACGCACCGCTCGCGCTGCGCCCGATCATCGCGATCATCGAGGTTATCTCTTATTTCGTCCGTCCCGTTAGCCACTCCATCCGTCTTGCAGGTAACATCACTGCAGGCCACGCGATGATCAAAGTGTTCGCAGGCTTTGCTGCGATCGCTGCTGTGGCTCCGGTGTCTGTTGTGGCTATCGCAGCAGTTTACGGTCTCGAAGTTCTCGTAGCCGGTATTCAGGCTTACGTGTTCACCATTCTGACCTGCATCTACCTCAAAGATGCGCTGCACCCAGCGCACTAAGAGACGCAGGACTGAATTCCTATCCAGCCAATTCCATCGTAAGGAGATACAATCATGGAAGGCAATATCGCACAACTCGGTCAGTTCATCGGCGCAGGCCTTGGCGCAATCGGTTCCGGCCTTGCTGCTATCGGTGTAGGCAACGTTGCTGCCAACTACCTGTCGGGCGCTCTGCGTAACCCGTCGGCTGCTGCTTCGCAGACCGCTACCCTCTTCATCGGTCTGGCATTCGCAGAAGCACTGGGGATCTTCTCGTTCCTCGTTGCTCTGCTGCTGATGTTCGCAGTCTAATCACCTGACGCATCCTTACGGTCGGGCGGCGCGGGACTAACCCCGCGCCCCCGATGACACCCAAGGGTCCGACGGAGAGAGACGAGATGGCAGACGAACACAACACGGTCGAGCATGTCGCTGATGCTGCGGAACACGCAGTAGACATGGCTCATGGTGCCGAAGCTGGCGGTGCAGCAATGCCCCAGCTCGACCCTACGACCTTTTCCAACCAGATTTTCTGGCTTCTGGTCACGCTCGTCGTGATCTATTTGGTCCTGTCCAAAATTGCCCTGCCGCGCATCGCTGCGGTTCTGGCAGAACGGTCGGGAACCATCACCAACGATCTCGCTGCAGCTGAAGAGCTGAAAGCGAAAGCTGTTGCAGCTGAAGAAGCTTACAACAAAGCACTTGCTGATGCTCGTTCCGAGGCAGCTCGTATCGTTGATGAGACTAAGGCAGAGATCCAATCGCAGCTGAACGCCGAACTGGCTAAAGCAGACGATGAGATCGCAGCCAAAACTGCCGAGGGCGAAAAATCCATCGCGGCAATTCGTGATAACGCGCTGTCCAGCGTGACCGATGTAGCAACGGAAACTGCCGCTGCTCTGGTCGCTGCGCTGGGTGGCCAAGCTGACGACAAAGCTATCGCTGCTGCTGTCGCCGCTCAGATGAAGGGCTGAGATTATGAAGAAGCTTCTGATCCCCGCATTCATCCTGATGGCTCAGCCTGCGCTGGCATCGTCTAAGAACCCGTTCGCGGCTGAGTTCTGGTCGCTGCACAACACTGACTTCATCGTTCTGTTGGCGTTCCTCGTCTTCGTTGGTGTCCTTCTCAAGCTGAAGGTTCCGTCGAAGGTCGGCGAAATGCTCGACGGTCGCGCGGCATCTATCCGGTCTGATCTGGAAGAAGCCAAATCGATCCGCGAAGAAGCACAGACCCTGTTGGCCTCGTTCGAGCGCAAGCAGAAAGAAGTGCAGGAGCAAGCAGACCGCATCGTGGCAACAGCCAAAGAAGAAGCTGAAGCCGCTGCAGTTCAGGCCAAAGCAGACATCGCAGCATCCGTTGCACGTCGTCTTGCTGCCGCCCAAGACCAGATCGCAAGCGCTGAAGCGTCTGCAGTCAAAGAGGTCAAGGACCGCGCAGTTATGGTCGCTGTCTCTGCAGCCAAAGAAGTGGTCGCTAAACAGATGACCGCAGCTTCGGCGAACAAACTGATCGACGACGCGATCGCGACTGTGGAAGCAAAGCTCCACTAACGCCCGGCGTCATCACCTGAATAGAACCCCGTCTGCGCTGCAGGCGGGGTTTTGTTTTTGCGGCAAAGCATTGGAGATGAAAAAGGCCGCCCGTTTCGGGGCGGCCTCAACCTGTTCTGATTTGGGATCAGTTCGTCGGGATGATGATGATCTCAACACGACGGTTCTGTGCGCGACCCTGCGGTGTCAGGTTGTCCGCAACAGGCTGGTTCTCACCACGACCTGCGGATTGGATGCGCATCGCAGGAACACCTGCATTGATCAGGACCGAGGTCACAGCCTGTGCACGGCGCAGCGACAGGTCTTGGTTATAGGCAGCGGAGCCAGTGTTGTCGGTGTGGCCGATAACCTGAACGATGGTGTTCGGATAGGCATTGATCGACCGTGCAACGGTGTAGAGGTCATTTTGCAGGCCACCCGTCAGGGTCGCACTGTCGGTCGCAAAGAGGATATCTTGCGGCATGGTGACGATCAGCTGGTTGCCCGTGTTCACGATGCTAGACTGGTTGCCCAGTTGCTGACGCAGTTCAGCTTCCTGAAGGTCGAGCTGACGCCCGCCTACAGCACCAAGGCCACCACCAATAGCAGCGCCAATGATCGCATTACGCCGACGCTCTGCGGTATCGTTACCGCCAGTCGACGCACCAAGGAGCGCACCAATACCAGCACCAACAACCGCACCCGTCTGCGTGTTGCGGTTCGGGTTCGATGGGTCGGTCATTTCACATGCAGCCGTGCCGAAAAGCGCGAAAGCTGCCACAGCGAGCGAAGAACGAGCAAGAATCATAAGTCTATCCAGTCTTATTGAACGACGCAGAAGGTTGCGCCTATTGCCCTTTCATATGCCTCAAACGCGATTGATATCCAATAACGCAACAATAGCGGGCAAAATTTCGCCCATTGGATTTTGGTTTATGCGGCAATCCTGTTCTTGCCTGATCGGGCAACGGCGGGCATACCCACGCTATGGTTAAGCAGCTTGATTATCATACCATCCGCGAGATTTTTACCCGCTTTCAGCAGGCCGAGGCCGAGCCGAAAGGGGAGCTGGATCACGTCAACGCCTACACGCTGGTCGTGGCGGTCGCGCTCTCTGCGCAGGCCACCGATAAGGGCGTGAATCGCGCCACTGCCGAATTGTTCAAGGTCGCGGATACCCCGCAAAAGATGTTGGACCTCGGCGAAGAGGGACTGATCGAGCACATCAAAACCATTGGTCTGTTCCGCAATAAGGCTAAGAACGTCATCAAACTCAGCCGTATTCTTGTTGATGATTACGGCGGCGAGGTTCCGAATTCCCGTGCGGCGCTCGAAAGCCTTCCTGGGGTCGGGCGTAAGACGGCGAATGTGGTTTTGAATATGTGGTGGCAGTATCCAGCGCAGGCTGTTGATACCCACATCTTTCGGTTTGGGAACCGTTCTGGCGTGGCCGTGGGTAAGGATGTCGTCGCCGTTGAACGTGCGATCGAGGATCATATTCCCGCCGATTTCCAGCTTCACGCTCATCACTGGATGATTTTGCACGGGCGGTATACATGCCTTGCCCGAAACCCGAAATGCGCGACCTGTGTGATCCGCGATCTCTGTCTGTTTGAGGAAAAGAACCTATGAAGAAGTTTCAAGTCGTCGGTATCGGCAACGCAATGGTCGACGTGCTGACCCAAGAGACCGAAGCGTTTCTGTCCGAGGCGGGCATCGAAAAAGGCATCATGCAGTTGATCGACATGGATCGTGCGGTTGACCTTTACAGCCGTATCGGTGCGGCCAAGGAAATCTCGGGCGGCTCTGCGGCGAACACGATTGCGGGGATTGCGCACCTTGGTGGGCGGACGGCCTACGTGGGTAAGGTTAAGGATGACCAGCTTGGCGCGATTTTCGCCCACGACCTGCGGGCGCAGGGTGCGGTCTATGAAACCAAGCTCGCCCCCAAAGACGCAGCCCAAGAAACGGGTCGTTGCATTGTCGTCGTAACCCCCGATGGTGAGCGATCGATGAACACTTATCTGGGCGTGACAGAGTTCCTCGAACCGTCAGACATCGACGTTGATATGATGACCGATGCAGAGTGGATTTACCTCGAAGGTTACCGCTTTGACGGCCCTGACAGCCACGCTGCCTTCGCGAAAGCGATCAATGCGTGCAAGGGCCACGGCGGTAAGGTGTCGATTACCCTCTCCGACCCGTTCTGCGTTGAACGCCACCGCGATGCGTTCCGTATGATGATCCGCGAAGATGTGGACCTGTTGTTTTGCAACCGCGCTGAAATGCTGTCGATGTATCAGACAGAGGATTTCGACGCAGCCTTGGCTCAGGCCGCGAAAGAAGTGTCCATCGTCGCCTGCACAGACAGCGACAATGGTGCGCACATCCTGTCAGGCGGTCAGCGTTGGCATGCGCCAGCGGTTCCGACCCAGATCGTTGACGCGACGGGTGCGGGCGATCTCTTTGCGGGTGCGTTCCTCTGGGGCCTGACCAACGGTCATGACCTAGAGACCTGTGGCCGTATGGGTTGCGTCGCGGCAAGCGAAGTCATCAGCCATATCGGCGCACGCGCGGAAAGTGACCTTAAGGCCTTGTTCGCTCAGCACGGCCTGATCTGATCTCAATATGGCGCTAGAGCGGAGAGGGCTCCGTTCTAGCCAAACACTCGGCAAAGTCGTCCTTGCGGCATAGCTCGGTTCCATCGGTCATGCAGGCCGCAGAAGCGGCGGCAGAACCGTGGGCGAGGGCGGTTGGCAGGTCGTTGCCCTGTGCCAAAGCCCATGTGAACCCGCCGACAAAGCTGTCACCCGCGCCAACCTTTGATTTGACCGTCACGTTGACGGCGGGACAGAACCAACGGTTTGTACCATCCGAGAGGATGTTCCCATCCGCCCCACGCGCGATAATCACAATCTCTGCGGCTCCCTTGGCCACCAGACCAGACGCAAAATCCGCAGTGTCTGCGCGGGTGTTGAGGGGCGTGGCGCTGATCTCTTGGGCTTCGGCTTGATCCATGCGCAGCACGTAGGGCCGGATAGTGTGACCTTCGGCTAAATGTGACAGGGCCGCGCCTGAGGTGTCGACGACAACCTGCACGCCGTGTCCTGCGAGGTCCGCGCAGAGTTGAGAATAGAGCGAGGCCGTTGTTCCTGATGGTCCAGACCCCGACAAAACTACATACCCACCTTTGGGCGCATTGGCGCAGATGGCCGTGCTAGCGGATGCGACGTCCGCGCCGCTCCAGTTCGGGCCGGGTAGCATAAAACGGAACTGGTTGTTGATGGACAGATCGGTGACGGCAAGGCTCTGCCGTGTGTCGCCGGGTGCGGCGTGGACAATAACGGGGATGCCCGCCGCGTCCAACAGTCGACGCAGATGCGCGCCTGTATCGCCGCCCAAGGCCACAAACGCCGTTGCTTGCCCACCCAATTGAATAATCGCACGAGCCACGTTGATGCCGCCGCCGCCTGGATCAATCTGCGGATCAGAGCAGCGCAGTTTGTGCCCCGCCGTGACCTGCGGCGCAGTGGTTGCGATATCCAGCGCGGGGTTGAGCGTGACAGTGAGAATTTCAGGCATCGGGGTCGCCATCAGAGCGTTTCGTTAGCCCTAACATAGAGTGCTGTCGGCTACGACGCCACTGACATGCATCAAATGGTCGAAAATTGCGTATCGTTCATGCCGGTCCACGGGGGCTGAAACCACAGCCGATATGGACAAAAGCGGGCCAATATGAAACAGGCGAGGGGAACAGGAGATACACATGACCACAACCCGTTTCGCCCCTTCGCCCACTGGCTGGATGCACATTGGTAACCTGCGCGCTGCGCTGATGAACTTCTGCATTGCCCGACAGCAAGGCGGCACGTTTATCCTACGGATCGACGACACCGATCAGGAACGGTCAAAGCCGGAATATGTGGACGGTATCTTGGATGCGCTGGCTTGGCTGGGCATCACCTACGACCGCATCGAATATCAGTCCAAACGTCTGGAACGCTACGAGGCCGCTAAGGCGCAACTCATCGAAATGGGCCGCCTGTATGAGTGCTTTGAAACGCCGACTGAACTGGACTTGAAGCGTAAAAAGCAGCTGAACATGGGCAAGCCGCCGGTTTATGACCGTTCGGCGCTGGACCTGTCTGAGGCTGACAAAGACCGTCTGCGCGAAGAGCGTGGCGGGTCGCACTGGCGCTTTAAGCTCGACTGGGAACGCATCGAATGGACCGACGGTATCCTTGGCGATATCTCGATTGATGCGGCTTCGGTATCTGACCCCGTTCTGATCAAAGAAAGCGGTCAGTTCCTCTATACCCTCGCCTCTGTTGTGGATGATGTCGATATGGGCATCACCAACGTTGTGCGCGGCTCTGACCACGTGACTAACACCGCAACGCAAATCCAGATGATCCGCGCGCTTGGCGGTACCGTTCCGCAGTTCGCCCACCACTCGCTGCTCACGGGTCCGCAAGGCGAGGCGCTATCGAAACGACTGGGCACGCTGTCGCTCAAAGA
This sequence comes from Aestuarium sp., assembly GCF_023253315.1. NCBI lineage: Bacteria > Pseudomonadati > Pseudomonadota > Alphaproteobacteria > Rhodobacterales > Paracoccaceae > Aestuarium > Aestuarium sp. Next base: position 27,360 of record NZ_JALRGW010000006.1, on the reverse strand, counting down.
CCTCAAGGCCAAAGGCATCGAGCCGATGTCCGTCATGAGCCTGATGGCGCGTCTGGGCTCTGCTGATCCGGTCGAACTGCGTGATACGGTTCAAGAGATCATCGACGGCTTTGAGCTGGGTAAATTCGGCGTTGCGCCGACCAAATTCGATGTCCTCGACCTCGAACCGCTCACCGCTCGTATCAATGCTGCAAAACCCTTCGACGCGGTCAAGGACGAGGTTCTAGCACTGGGAGTTCCTGCGCATCTGGCCGAAACTTTCTGGATCGTAGTTCGTGAGAACATCACCTTTATGAGCGATATGGCCGAATGGTGGACCCTGTTCCGCGATGGCGCAACGCCCCTGGTCGCGGAAGAAGACCGCGAGATGATCGAGACAGCATTCAGCCTCTTGGGCGAGCCAGCCTACACCGCAGATACATGGGGTGAATGGACCAACGCTGTGAAAGAAGCCACTGGTCGCAAGGGCAAGGGCCTGTTCATGCCGCTCCGTAAGGCGGTCACCGGTCGCGCAAGCGGACCTGACATGAGCAACGTCATGCAGTTGATGCAGGTAAAACCGCGCTTCTGATTGGGTTTAGCGGCGGAGCGCTCCTGCCATAGAGAGTGTGACGCCCGCTAAGGCTATCAACAGCCACAACGATCCATTCAGTGAGGTGGCTTCGGCCACGAAACCGATCAACGGCGGCCCGATTAGGATGCCGCCGTAGGTCAGGGTGGCCACGCTCGCGATGGCACGGCCTGCGGGAACGTCGGGGTCATTGGCCGCTCGCGAAAACGCTAATGGAATGATCATCGCGTAACCGATGCCAAAAGCGGCAAAGCCGATCAATGCGACGGGTAGGGACGGTGCCACGAGGACCAGTAGCCCGCCGATCATCGCGCTGGCTGCCGAAACTCGGGTGGTGTGCGCGGGTCCTAATTGAGCGACAAGGATCGGTCCCGCGAGGCGTGTTGCGACCATCAGGGTCGAAAATACCGTGTACCCCAGCGCGGCTTGAGCCTGATCGACGCCTTTCGCAGCGGTCAGGATGAGTGCCGACCAATCGACCATCGCGCCTTCGCCGATGGCTGACGACAGTCCGACGATCCCCACCATCAACAACGGGCCTTTGGGGAACGCAAAGAGCGGGCCGTGCTCTGTCGTTCCTGTGACGCTGCTCCACGGGATAAAAGCGAAAAGTGCGACAAAACCCGTGATCCCCAGACCGCCGAGCCAGAAGTGCAGCGCGACGCTGGCGCCCCAGTTGATCGCAATAAACCCAGAGCCCGCACCGATCCCCGCGCCAAGCGAAAACGCGGCGTGGAAGCTCGACATGACGGGACGTGCCATGTGCCGCTCAACCTCAGCCGCCCAAGCATTCATGGCAACGTCTTGTCCCCCGTGAGCCATGCCGAACAGGGCAAGGATCGGGGCGAGAACCCAGACGTTAGGGGCGAGAGGCAGACAGAGGAACGCGACGATATAGAGCGCACCGTAGAGCATCGTTGCATTACGCGCGCCGCGCAGGTCCGCGGTACGCCCAGCAAGCGGAAAGCCGACAATGGCGCCCGCCGCCAAACACAACAGGAGCAAGCCCAAGTTGGCAGGGGAAAGCGTGAAACGCTCTGCAAAAGCAGGGATACGCGAGGCCCAAAGCCCGAACAGGGCCCCATTAAAGAAAAACACTGAAGCAACAGCGCGCCAAGGGCCTGAGAGTCGGATCACTTGCGTCTCCTAAAACGATTTCGGAAAATCTAGCCGCGCCGAATGTCCTGCACAATGAAAAACGGCTCACCGCGAGGGCGAGCCGTTCTTTGATCCAACTGACGCTGTCAATCAGTTGTTCATGTTGCCGTGGCCCATATTGCTGTGGTCCATTTGACCTTGGTTCATTTGGCCGCCTTGGGGCTGACGTTCGAGGTCGACAGGGATATCGACGGTGATTTCGCCCGCTTCACGGAACACGAGGGTCACGGTGACGATATCGCCTTGTTCCATCGCGTCCTTGAGGCCCATGAACATCACGTGGTCAGCACCACGTTGCAGAACGTGTTCGCCGCCAGCAGGGATCGGGAAGCCACCTTCGACCTGACGCATCTTAGCGACGCCGTCTTCCATGATGTGGGTGTGCAGTTCGACCTTTGCCGAAATGTCAGAACGGGCGTCGATGAGTTGGTCATCGGTGTCGCCTGTGTTGGTGATCACCATGAAGGCAGCGCCAGCCATAGCCGACATGCCAGACGACCGCGCATAGGCGTCGTTAACGGTGATGATGCTCTCAGCCGAAGCAGCGGTTGCGAAAAGTGTAGCGGCAACTGCCGCCAGTTTAACGGATTTCAAAAACATTGGATTGTCCTGTGATGTGTAGATGTTTGATGTTGAGGATCAAACGATCAGAGGCGGTCCTCTGGCCGAGGGCGTCAGGCGCTGCGCTTCGGCTGCATGGATGTCATGGACCGGAAGAAGGGTTAGAGCACGGCCAATGACGATCCGCTGAGGCAGATCCGGTGTCGCCAGCGCGACAATCACATTCAGGGCACAGTCTGGACAGATATGACGCGGACCGACGGGTTTCCCATCCGCATCAACGGCGACTTCGACAGCGACCTCACCAATACACAACACAGTCGTGCCAACGGCGCCTGTCTGCCCACGCAATATCGCCATTTCCTGCGAGGTGACGGTCACCAGCAGGGCAAGCGCGATAGCAATGAGCGATCTGAGCCAAACCATGGGGCAACCATTATCACCGCCGATCAGGCGGGAAAAGGGGCAGCGCGTCGCAGGGCCTACAAACGAAAAAGCCCAGACAGTGATGTCTGGGCTTTGACGAATTCGGTAGTCAGTCAGATTAAGCAGATGCTTTAACGACTTCTTTTTTGATTTTGAGTGCTTCGCTCGACAGCTCGGCGTCTTTCGCCTTGAGGAGGAACGCATCAAAACCACCGCGGTGGTCAACAGTACGCAGCGCAGCGGAAGAAATCCGCAGGCGGAACGAACGGCCCAGTACGTCAGAGATCAGAGTGACGTCCTGAAGGTTCGGCAAGAACCGGCGACGGGTGCGGTTTTTAGCGTGGCTGACGTTGTTGCCCGACATCGGGCCTTTGCCAGTGAGCTCGCATTTACGCGACATGGGTATATCCTTATTTATTGGTTCCAGCCACCAGGGCCAGTTTGTTAAACGGGCAATAGCCCAACAGGCCCCACACCTCGTGGAACCAGTTATGAGCGCTGGCAATAGGTCGATTCCGCGAAACGGTCAAGCCTGCAATGAGGCCGACCGCTGTTTTGCCCATGCGGCGGCCTCTGGAAACCTGTCTTTGCCGCGTTGTGACAGTCGGTCGAGGTAAAATGGCACGTCGCGGCGTAATTCGCGATGCATCTTGGTCAGCACCGTCGGGTCAGGCGGATCAGAGAGAAGCGCCCGCACCGTGGCCCCGTAACGACCGCCCCGCGTGATGACTTGGGTCGCGGGGTGTCCTCCAAACGCCAGCCGTGCAATCCGAAGGGCGGGGAAAATCATCTGGAGCCGCTCTGCGTGCCATAGGTCCAATCGGTTCATGGGGTCGACCGCAATGATCCCCTTTAGGGTCGGCACCGCTCTGGGCTCTAGCGCACCGAGCCTCTGGTCATAGTCACCAGCCTCAGCGCGATAGCGTTTGTCGAAAGGCACATCATCAGGATGGATGGACCATTGGGGCGAAACAGAGAGCACCCGTGTGGCGCCAATCGCGCGGGCAAAGCGGAGGGCACCATAGGCCCCCATCGAAAACCCTACCGCAGCCACATCGCGATACGGTTTCGCCACGGTCTCTAATACCCGTTCGGCGGCGGTGGTTTCACCGTTGATGAACCAATCGTTTACCGATGTGCGAACGGAAATTTGGTCATAGCCGTGCCGATCATAGACGTTGATCATATTGGGCGGCTTAAAGCCTGTACGGCCAATTTCACGGCTGTCAAAGGACACGAGCAGTTTGTCGTGGCCCCGCGCAAAATGGGTCAGGCGCAAACGGGCGCCATCGAAAATTCGGATGCCGTTGTCGGCCTCAGCCACCTGTGAACCCGTCCAAGACCCGCGCAGCGGCTTGGGTCGGGGTGGTTTCGCCGTGTTGCAATTGCTCTTCGGCCTGCGCAAGACGCGCCGCCAAGGCTGGGTCGCGTTGGAGCCGTTCGAGGAGTTGTAAACGCACCTCTTCGTGGAACCAATAGCGCGCTTGTTCTGAACGACGCACATCCCAATGCCCCTCGTCGCGGCGCCATTTGGCGAGCGTGGTCATTTCTTCCCATGCCTTCGCGATGCCATCGCCCGAATAGGCGGACACGGTCATAGCTTTCGGGAAATCGGCGGGATCTTGGGGGCGTTTGCGCAGCAGGCGCAGGGCACCCGCATAGTCCGCACAGGTGCGGGTCGCTTGTGGTTTGAGGTCGCCGTCTGCCTTGTTCACAAGGATCAGATCGGCAATCTCCATGATGCCGCGTTTGACGCCCTGCAGTTCGTCGCCACCCGCAGGAGCCAGAAGCAGGGTAAAGATATCGCACATCTCAGCGACCATCGTCTCGGACTGACCGACGCCGACGGTTTCAATCAGAACCACGTCAAACCCTGCCGCCTCGCAAAGCGCGATAGCCTCACGTGTGCGACGCGCCACGCCGCCCATTTGTGCCTGCGATGGCGAAGGGCGGATAAAGGCATTCGGATCGCGGCTTAGCTGCTCCATCCGCGTTTTGTCGCCAAGGATCGACCCGCCAGACCGTGCGGAAGACGGATCAACGGCAAGCACGGCAACACGCAAGCCAGAGCTAGTGAGCCCAAGGCCAAACGCTTCGATAAAGGTGGATTTCCCGACGCCAGGTGTGCCAGACAGACCGATGCGCAGCGCCTGTCTATCCGTGCCGAGGGCATCAAGGAGGTCCAGCGCAAGCGCGCGGTGATCGGCGCGGCCGCTCTCAACGAGGGTGATCGCGCGAGCAAGAGCACGGCGGTCGCCTTGTTTCAGGTCTGCGGCGGTCGCGGGAATATCGAATGGTTTTGCCATACAAACTGTTTAGCGGATGGCACGAGCCTGTCCAGTGCGGCGGTGGGACGCGGGGTGAATTGGCAAAAGTAGGTGGCGCGGTTATTCCGCTGCTACCGTGTCGAGCGATTGCCCCATGACCGTTTGTGCTGCGTCGATCAGAGCGCCAGCCACCACATCACATTCCTCAAGCGTGAGGCGGGCAGGGAGGCGTACGTCGCAGGCATTCATTAGCATCGCGCGGGTTTGTGGCAGGTCGGGTGTTTCGCCCAAGAACTGCCAGTTCCAAAAGGCACGCGCGTTGTCTTGGCTACGACCAAAGACTTGCACTTTGATGCCGCGTTCTGCGGCTGCGGCGGCAAAAGCTTTGACCGCGTTGTCGCCCATGCCAACGAGGTTGAACTGGATCGAGTCCGGCGCGCGGTCTTCGGCGGCGAGTTTGTCGGGCACCGAAATCCAAGGCGAGGCGTTCAGCTGCGCTGCCACGTGGTCATGGTTGCGACGACCGTCGGTGATACGGCGGTTGATCTCTGGGATCTGGGCACGAACGATGGCGGCAGAGAGGTTGTTGAGGCGCACGTTGTAGAGTGGCAGTTGGTTCTGCCAGCGTTCAAACGCCTCTTTGAGGCCCATGTTTTTGTTCCAGTTGTGCTCGTAGGCACCAGACATGATGACTGCGCGGGCGATCAGGTCGGCGTCGTCGGTGACGAGGATACCGCCTTCGCCAGAGTTGAGCATTTTGTAGCTCTGGAAGCTGAAACAGCCGATCTGACCGATGGTGCCGATGTTTTTGCCGTGCCATTTGGTGCCGAGGCTGTGGGCGGCGTCTTCGACAACGGGGATACCTGCGGCGTCACAGGCCTCCATAATTGCGTCCATGTCAGAGGTGTGGCCGCGCATATGGCTGATGATGACCGCATCCACATCGGAAAGCTTGGCGCGGAAATCATCCATGTCGATGCGGTAGTTGTCGGCACATTCACACAGTACGGGAATACAGTCGGCATGCACGATCGAGGATGGCACAGCGGCGAATGTGAAAGCTGGAATCAGGACTTTTGCGTCGCGGGGCAGGCCGAGAGCTTTGAGCGAGAGGAACAGAGCCGCAGAGCAGGACGACACAGCCAGCGCGTATTTAGAGCCGAGGAATGCTGCGAATTCTTGCTCCAGAAGGTGAACGGGGGAACCCTCGTTTGTGTAGCGGAACAGATCGCCAGAGGTCAGGAGACGTTCGACTTCGGCCAATGCAGAGGCTGGGATTGCTTCGGCGTCATAAACATTCGGCGGCAATGTGGTCATTTTGGGATTCCCGAAAAGTCATTTCGGAAATCCTTAACACATGCATTGTTACAATTCTACGAATGTCTGCCTTAAAGGCGATTAAATGCCGAGTTTGTCGCGCAGGCGGAACCATGCCATGGCGAGGGTCAAAAGCGGACCTTGGGCCAGATGGCCTGCGGGGTAGGGGCCTTGGGGGATGGTACTGAAGGTGTCAAAGCGTTCGGCCTGACCTGCGACCGCTTCGGCCATGAGTTTACCAGCCAGACCCGCCAATGCGACGCCATGACCAGAGTAGCCAGAGACCGATAGAACATTCGGCGCAACGCGGCGCACGACAGGCAAACGTCTGACCGAAATGCCGAGGGAGCCACCCCAAGTATGAGTAAAGGGCACGTGACGGATTTGCGGGAACATCTCGCCCATGCGTTTGTGCAGTTTGCTGCCGATATCGTCGGGGAACTGGCGCGTGTAGTTGGCACGGCCACCGAACAACAGACGGCGATCTTCGGTCAGGCGGAAATAGTTCACCACGTTCGATGAATCGCAGGCGGCGATGTCTTCGCCGAGCACCTTTTCGGCCAAATCACCCAAGGGTTCGGTCACACCGATAAAGCTGTTCACGGTCATCACCCGCGCATCATTTCCACGATCAAGGCCACGCATATAACCATTGCCCGCAAGGATCACATGATCCGCCGTGACGGTTCCGTTTTCGCAATGAACGACTGGCTTTGCGCCGTGCTGGATGCGCTTTGCCTCAGTCATTTCATAGATTTGGGCGCCAGCGGCCTCTGCCTCGCGGGCGAGGGCGAGGACATAGCGGAGCGGGTGAACATGGCCCGCGCGTCGGTTGATGGTGCCACCCGCGTAGAGTTTGGAATTGACCAAACGGCGGAACGCCTTTTCGTTCAGGACCGTCGTTTCATGACCTGGATAGTGTTTGTCCATCAAGTCGTAGATGCGGCGCTCCATCTCGACATCTTTGGCGTCAAAGCTGCCGTGCGCGATCCCGTGGCGAAAATTCGCTTCGGGTGCGTATGTGGTGCAGAAATCTTTGACCATGTCGGTGGCTTCGTGCGCCAGCTTCCATAGGTCTTGAGCCAGAGGCTGGCCGATCCGCGCACCCAGCCAGATTTGGCTTTTGTTGTAATCGCTCCCGACCTGCCCGCCATTACGACCAGAGGCACCCCAACCCGCGCGGTGCGCATCAAGGACAATCACCGACAGCCCCCGTTTGCGCAATTCCCACGCCGCATGAAGGCCCGTGTAGCCCGCACCGACGATCACAACGTCCGCCTTTTGATCCCCTGTCAGGGATGGGCGCAGCGCAGGAAGTGGTGTGGTTGCCGCATACCAAGAGGGCGGAAATTCACCGCGCGTATCGTTGCAATAAAGCGGGTTCATTCGTCACTCTTGGGTTCGATGGCGACCGTGAATTGGGTTTTCTTTACGGGCTGCGCGACCTCGACCTTATCTTCGCGAAAGGCCGAAATGCCGTTGAGAGAGGGGCTGTTTTTCATGCTCAACCGTCCTATGGACTTCTGAGCCTTTCCCCCATGCGAAAACATCCCCGCCGACCGTGGTCCGGTTGGTTTTTCCATCTTTGTCGGGCGGCGGGTTGGTTTCATCAGACGTTCAACAGCAAATGTTCACGTTCCCACGGGCTGATCACCTGTAGAAACTCTTCATATTCGGCACGTTTCACGATGGAATAGACGCGTGCGAATTCTGGGCCGAGGATGTCGTGCAGCGTGGTCGCCTCTTCGAAGAGGTCGAGAGCGTCACCCATCACGCGCGGCAGATCCTCGTCACCCTCATAGGCATCGCCTTTGAACGACGGACCTGCGCGGTGTTCTTCCATCATGCCCAAGTAGCCGCAGGCCAAGGACGCAGCGATGCCAAGGTATGGGTTACAGTCCATACCAGCCAAGCGGTTCTCAATCCGACGTGAGGACGGACCAGAGAGCGGCACGCGGATACCGGTTGTGCGGTTATCGCGGCCCCACGCAAGGTTGATCGGGGCGGCATGGTCGCGCACATAACGGCGGTAGCTGTTCACATAGGGCGCCATCACGGCAATTGCGGAAGGCAGGTATTTCTGCATCCCACCGATGAAGTGATAGAACGCGTCCGTTTCGCCACCCTGCGGACCAGAAAAGATGTTCTGACCCGTTTCTATTTCTTTGACCGAATGGTGGATGTGCATCGCGCTGCCGGGTTCATCCGCAATGGGTTTCGCCATGAAGGTGGCAAAGCAGTTGTGGCGCAGTGCGGCTTCGCGGATCAGGCGTTTGAAGTAGAACACCTCATCGGCCAGTTTCACAGGGTCGCCGTGCTGGAGGTTGATCTCTAGCTGACCTGCGCCGCCCTCTTGGGTGATGCCGTCGATCTCGAACCCTTGAGCTTCGGCAAAGTCGTAGATGTCGTCGATCACAGGGCCGAATTCGTCAACTGCGGTCATCGAATAGGCCTGACGTGCCGCAGCAGGGCGACCAGAGCGGCCCATCATCGGCTCGATTGTCTTTGCGGGGTCGAGGTTGCGAGCGACGAGATAGAATTCCATCTCGGGCGCAACAACGGGTTCCCACCCTTGCTTGCGATACAGTTCCACCACTCGTTTCAGAACGTTGCGGGGCGCATATTCGATCGGGTTGCCCTTGCGGTCGTAAGCGTCGTGGATCACCTGCAGCGTCCAGTCGCCCGTCCACGGTGCAGCGGTCGCTGTGTCGTAGTCAGGCTTCAGGATCATATCGCGTTCGATAAAGCCGTCCTCGCCCGCTGCATCCCCCCACTCACCTGTGATGGTTTGGTAAAAGATGCTGTCGGGCAGGTGAAAGTATTCTTGGCGCGCGAACTTGGACGCGGGAACGGCCTTGCCGCGGGCAATGCCGGGCATATCGGCGATAATACATTCAACTTCGTCTAAACGGCGGTCCTTCAGGTATTCCTGAGCCGCCTCGGGTAATTTTTCAGTCCAGTCGGTCATGACTGTGGCTCTTTCTGTTTAAAAAATGCGCCGATGCGACGGGCCAGAATGGCGCTATCGGTCGGCTTTTCCGTGTTTTCGATCGCAGTATCGATCAGCGGATCAGGCACCACGCCCCGCCCACGGCTTTCGGCCAATTTGCCGAGGAAACCGTTCGAGAACTCAGGGTGCGCCTGCACGGTGAACGCTTTGTGCCCATAGCCAAGCGCGGCATAGGGGCAGGTGTCGTTATAGGCGATGACTTTGGCATCTTTGGGCAATGCGACCACTTGGTCCTGATGCCACGCGTTAAGCGCCACAGCCTCGCCTTCGAAGTTGTAGACCTGACGGCCAACCATCCAGCCCTTATCAGACTTTTCGACCTTACCGCCGAGGGCTTGGGCGATGATCTGGTGGCCAAAGCAAATCCCGACCAGAGGAACAGCCGCCGCATAGACCGCGCGAATGAAGTCTTCGAGCGGGGGAATGAACGGCAAGTCCTCATAGGCGCCGTGGCGCGATCCAGAGATCAGCCAGCCATCCGCCGCATGAACGTCGTCGGGCAATTCGCCATCAACGGCAAACCACGTTTGAAAGGTAAACCCCTGACCAGCCAGTAGGTTTTGAAAGAACACGTCGTATTCGCCGTGTTCCGGCCTTAGGTTTTCGGGCGAATGCCCAGCGATCAGAATGCCGATCTTCATAAGTCACCAAATAAGGAGCGTTAACTCAGGCTACCTGCGGTTTTCACAGGCGGCAATGGGTCAGACGGTATCCAGATAAAGGTCTAGGATTTCCTGTTCCGACAACTCGCCCAGATAATGGAGTTCTTGGCGCTTCGTCATCACAAGGTTGTCAATCAGTGTCCGTGGAAAGACACGTTCCGCAAGGAAAGAGGTCTCGAACCGATCAATGGCTTGGGCCCACGTATCGGGGATCTGCGCCATTTCCTGTTCGTAAGCGTTGCCGCTGATGGGCGGCGGCGGGGTGAGTTTGTCCTCGATCCCGACCAGAGCCGACCCCAGCACCGCAGCGAGGAACAGATAGGGGTTCACGTCGCCCCCTGCCACGCGGTGTTCGATCCGACGAGCAGCGGGGCTACCCCCTGGCACGCGGATTGACGCTGTGCGGTTGTCGTAGGCCCAGCAAATGCCTGTTGGCGCATGGCTTTCGGGCACAAGGCGCGCATAGGAGTTTTCATGCGGGGCAAAGACCAACGCCAGATCAGGGATGCCACGCAGACAGCCCGCAATCGCGTGCTTGAGCGTATCGGTGCCCTCAAAGCTGCCGTCGGCAAAGACGTTATTCCCGTCCTCATCCACGACCGAGAAATGGACGTGCAGACCGTTGCCTGCGTATTCCTCATAGGGTTTCGCCATAAAGGACGCTGCCATCCCGTGTTTACGGGCAAGGCCGCGCACCAGCATCTTGAACAGATAGGCGTCATCAGCGGCTTTCAGGGCGTCGGCCACGTGGACGAGGTTCATTTCGAACTGGCCGACACCAACCTCTGAGGTCGCCGCCTCAGTTTCGATCTCCATCAGATCGCAAGCGTCGTAGAGGTCATTAAAGAAGTTATCGAAAGCATCCAGTGCACGCAGCGACAGGATTTCGCCACCCGCGCGGCGTTTTCCTGACCGAGGGCTTTTCGGCTGCTGGATTTCTTTGCCACTGTCATCGATGAGGTAGAATTCCATCTCGAAGGCGACGACAGGTTTCAGGCCCAACTCGGCATAGCGTTTGACGACACGCGACAAGGCGTGGCGCGGGTCACCGTCAAACGGCACGCCCTCTTCGGTGAACATCCACATCGGCAAAAGCGCCGACGGGGTCTGGAGCCACGGCATTGGAACATAGCCGCGCTCGGTCGGGAACAGCATCCCGTCAGGGTCGCCAACTTCGAAAACCAAGGGGCTGTCTTCTACGTCTTCGCCCCAAATATCGAGGTTCAAAACGGACAGCGGGAACCGCATGCCTTCGGTTTCCATCTTACGCGCAAATTTAACAGGGATGCGTTTGCCCCGTGCCTGACCGTTAAGGTCGGCAGCGCCCGCGCGAATGCTGCGGATATGCGGATTCTCGTCCAGCCAACTACTCATGTCTCACCCGTTTAAGAGGGCCGTTGACAAGGCAATGGTACGGGGTGGCGCGCGGAATACGCAGCCACGTCACAGGTCCATGCCCTTGGCCCTTCATTGATCGGATCAAACCCCGTCGCTTGGGTTGTAGCTGCCGCTCGCGCGGACCCACCCGGTAAATTTGATCAAATTATGTATACTACCGGATCAGATTTAGACGCAAGCGTATTTTAGCACGATTTGTTTGCGGCAAATGGCGGTTAAGCTGTTTGTTGATCAGCCCGAAGGTGGCGATCACGGTCAGCGTCAGCAAGATAAAGAACCCAGCGAGGATCGGGTAAGGGATAAACGGGTTGAACGTTTTGTCCGCAAAATAGCTTGCGTAATAGAGGGCATCACCCATCTGGCTGCGGGCAGGGAAGCCCGACATGAACACCAGTGTCGTCGCATGGAACAGGAAAATCGCTTCGTTCGTGTAGGCAGGCCACGCGAGGCGGAGCATGGTCGGGAAGGTGATCCGACGGAACCGTTTCCAGCCCGACATGCCGTATGCATCTGCGGCCTCAATGTCGCCTTTGGGGATCGACATCAGTGCGCCGTAAAAGATCTCTGCAGAATAGGCCGCCGTGTTGAGGAACAACACGATCAACGCGCCGAGCCATGCCGAGGTCAGCGGCGTAAAGATCGGATAGGCGCCCTTGAGGCTCTGGAAGGTAAAGTAGGCAAAGAAGAACTGGATGAACAGCGGCGACCCACGGAACACAAAGATGAACCACTCCGCTGGTTTGCGGAACATCGGGTTGTGGTGCGCTTTGCCAACTGCGGTCGCAACGGCCAAGAAGAAACCCGACACCAGTGCCAAAAGGCCAAAATAGATGTTCCAGATCATCCCCGATCCGATCAGCACGACCTGCTGACAGATGGTAAAGTTATCACGCGGCAGTAGCCGTTCGCCAATGCCCAAGCTGCGCAAGCCGTAGTCCGATAGGATATCCCAACAGGTCATGCTGCAGCCTTTCTCTGGGCTTCGCCAGCGGCGGTCGCTTGACCACGTGTGAGGCGCGACATGATTTTATCGAGCACGACTTCGGAAACTTTGGTGAAGCCGAGGTAGAAGACCAAGAGGGCGAGGAAATACCACATCCGCCAGTCGCCGTGCGGGTAATCGGTGAACTTTGCGGTCTTGGTAGCGCCCAATTCGCGGGCCCAGTACACGATGTCCTCAACACCGAGGAGGAACAGCAGCGGCGTGGCTTTGATCAAAACCATCCAGAGGTTCGACAGACCGGGCAGGGCGTAAACCCACATCTGCGGGACAAGCACGCGCCAAAAGGTTTGGCGCTGTGTCATGCCGTAGGCCTCGGCCGTTTCTAGCTGGGCATGTGGCACGGCCCGCATTGCGCCCGACAGAACGTTCGCCGCAAAGGCCCCAAACACGATCGCAAAGGTCAGCACAGCAAGAGAGAACCCGTAGGTTTCATGCACCCACTGGGGCGCGGTGCCCAAGGGTAGCTTTGCCTCGGGGCAGACGACGAAATCGTTGCCCTGACGGATCGGCATATCCCAGTCGGGACATTTCACCTCGTGCCGGATCCACTCAAAAAACTGATCGAGCGCGATGACGAAGAATAGGAAGAAGGCGATATCGGGCACGCCTCGAACGATCGCGGTATATCCCTTCCCGAACCAAGCAATTGGAAGGATGCGCGAGCGTGCGGCGCTTGCCCCTGCAAAGCCGAAAAACAGCGCAACAGGTGCTGTGATGGCCAGCAACAACAGGACCGTCCCAATAGACCAGTAGATCCCCAGATGTTTGCCTGTGGTCAAATAGCAGCTGAGCCATTCGATGCCTTCGAGCGAGGCTGGATCGGAACAGAAACTGAAAATAGCTGCCACCGTCTGTTGAGAGGATAGAGAAAACGGGGCGACTGGTGTCAGTCGCCCCGCGGTATTCAGGTCAGGCGATTAGAACTGCTCGCCGATTTCCCATTTTGCGATCAGCGCGTTGAGCGAGCCGTCTGCTTTCATCGACTGGATCGCAGCGGTGAATTTGTCGCGCAGTTCGGTATCCGACTGACGAACGCCCATGCCAACGCCGCCACCGATGAGAACGTCGTCACCAGTGAACTCGAGGTCAGCTTCAGCTTCTACGACAGGAGCAAGGAACGCTTTGTCAGCGAGAACCGCATCAGCTTCGCCGTTGCGAACTGCTGCGATCGACTCTTCCGGAGTTGCGAACTCGAGCAGGGTTGCGCCCATTTCAGCAACGTAAGACGCCTGAATGGTTGCGGCCTGTGCTGCAATCACTGCGCCAGCGAGGTCAACATCGTTGCCTGCAACAGCGACGAATGCCGACGGATCGGGCTGGGTGTAGTTTTCGGTGAAGTCGATGACTTGCTTGCGCTCGTCGGTGATCGACATGCCGGCGATGATGGTGTCGTAGTTGCCCGATACGAGGTTCGGGATGATCGAATCCCAATCGTTGGTTAGCCACTCGCAGGTTAGTCCAGCGCGTACGCAGAGTTCGTCGCCAAGTTCCTTTTCGAAGCCATCAATTTCACCAGCATCGTTGATGTAATTGTACGGAGCATAAGCACCCTCCGTGGCCAAGCGAACGGTTGTGCCATGGCCTTCAGCCAGTGCTGCGCTAGCGGTCAGCGCGGCAATCGCGGTGCTGAGGATAAGGGTTTTCATTGGTCTCTCCCAAAGGTTGGTGGGCTGTTGCCCGTGGAATCGCCCCTTAACGGGACTTTGTGGTTGTCTGTGTGACGCATCGTGCCAAAATTGACCATCGGGTCAATCAGCACGGCCCCTTAATGGAGCGAATGCGACAAAAATTGTTGGAGACGCTCAGATTTCGGCGCTCCAAAGAGCGCATCTGGTGCGCCTTCTTCTTCGATCAAGCCTTGGTGCAAGAACACGACATGATCAGAAATATCCCGTGCCATCCGCATATCGTGGGTCACGATCATCATCGTGCGGCCTTCTTCGGCCAGTCCACGGATCACTTTCACCACTTCCTGCTCTAGCTCGGGGTCCAGAGCCGAGGTCGGTTCGTCAAACAATAGCGCCTCAGGCTCCATGCAGAGCGCGCGCGCAATTGCGGCACGTTGCTGCTGCCCGCCTGACATCTGCGCAGGGTAAACATCGCATTTGTCGCCGATACCTACCTTATCGAGGTACATCCGCGCCTTCTCTTCGACCTCGGCCTTATCACGGCCCAGCACGGTCACAGGCGCTTCCATCACGTTCTGCAGAACGGTCATATGCGCCCAGAGGTTGAACTGTTGGAACACCATCGACAGGTTCGTCCGAATACGAAGCAACTGTTTGCGATCCGCAGGTCGACGCAGCAGGCCTTCGCCTTTCCACGCAACAGGCTCACCCTTGAACAGGATGTCGCCTTTTTGGCTGTCTTCCAAAAGGTTGGCACAGCGCAACAGCGTTGATTTCCCTGACCCCGACGAGCCAATGAGCGAAATGACCTGTCCGGCCTTGGCGCTGATATCCACACCCTTGAGAACCTCCAAGGCGCCATATGCCTTGTGTAGGTTGCGAATTTCGATGACGGGGCTGTTCAAAGTCACGGCGTCTGTATTCCCTGTTTGGCTGCGGAGTAGTGCGGAATTTTCTGTCCAGCGCAACGTCCATTATGGGTTGACGTTAGGGCCACTCGACCGATTTGCGCAATCCATTTGCCCGTTTTGTGCATTTTGCTCGCTTAAGGTGCGATTAGTTTTTCGTAATCGCGATACGGATGCGGTTGCTGTCCTGATCGGTAAAACCAAGCAGCGGCGCGACCATCCGCATCAACGCGTCCTCATGCTGGTCCCGTGAACCGTCAGTCAAAACGACTTCCCACATGGCACGCACCACGGCTTCGCGGTCGTCGAGCGGGATGGCTTCTTTGATCACGCGGGTGAATCGAACAGTGTCAGGCGCCTCGGCCTCAATCGTTTCACATTCCTCTCGGAGCGCCTTTGCCTCTGCCTCAGACAGCCCAAACCGTGCACCCAAAATCCGATCAATCCGCGCCTTTTCTTCGGGGGCGTAGTGGTTATCGGACCGCGCGATCCGAACCAAAAGCGCACCGATCGCACGGCGGGCATCCACATCGGACAGTGGGTCTTGGGCGGGGGCGGTCAGACGCCGCAGGAAATCAGCTATCATAAGAGAGGTATAAGCCCCTGTAGACCCGTGGGAAAGTCCCGCTCACGCCAAAGTGCCAAAGAGCTTGGATAGACGCGCTGATTCTTCGGTGAACCCGTAGGGAGCGTTCACCACAAACATCCCCGACCCGATCATACGGTGGCCATTGCGTGCAGGCGGGAATTTCACCTCGTGTCGGATCCCATCAGGAATGGCCTGTTCTAATGTGCGCAGCATCGGTTTGTGCGGCCCGTCCTTGAGGATCGGATACCAGAGCATCAAAACGCCCACGTTCCACTTTTTGTGCACCTGCACCAAAAGGTCCGCCATGGTTTTGTAGTCGTCCTTGATCTCGTAGGGCGGATCAACGAGCAGCACACCGCGCCGTGGCTCTGGCGGTAAAATGGACTTCGCATATTCCACGCCGTCCCGTTTGACCCGAACCGCACGCCCCGCCATCAACTCGTCTAGCGCTGCGAATTCCTTGGGGTGCAGCTCGGCCAACTGAAGGTTGTCCATCGCCCGCAGCGCCCCCGCTGCAACCAGCGGCGATCCAGGGTAGGCGTCGCGCCCATGTTCATCACGAACACCCTTCAAGACCTTCGCATAAGGATGATCCGGCGCGAACCAGCCACGCTCTTCCGCTACCGCTATCCCTGCCGCCGCTTCCCCTGTCTTCAACGCTTCAAACGACCCAAGGTCATAAAGCCCGCGCCCCGCATGGGTCTCAACGTAGGTCAGCGGCTTATCTTTCTTGGTCAGATAGGCCAGCACCCACGCCAATAGCGCGTGCTTTTGCACATCAGCTAAATTTCCAGCGTGATAGATATGTTGATAAGAAAGCATCGCCCTGCCTTTGTGCCCCAAATATCCCGGAGGAGTCTGCATCGCAGACGGGGGCAGCGCCCCCAATGAAACACGGCGCCCGAAGGCGCCGTAATCCGTTAGACCAACCGCGAGTTTTCGACCGCGGCCCGAACGAAGTCCGCAAACAGCGGGTGCGGTTCGAACGGCTTGGATTTGAGCTCTGGGTGGAACTGAACGCCGATAAACCACGGGTGGTCTTTCCACTCGACGATTTCAGGCAGACGACCATCAGGCGACATACCAGAGAAGCACAGACCAGCCTCTTCCAGTTTCTCGCGGTATTTTACGTCGACTTCATAACGGTGACGGTGACGTTCTTCGATCTTGGTTTCGCCGTAGACGTTCGCCACTTTGGACCCATCGAGGAGCGTCGCGTTATACGCGCCCAGACGCATCGTGCCGCCTTTCGCGTCATCCGCTTTGCGGGTCACGGTGTGGTTGCCCTGAACCCACTCTTTGAGGTGGTAAACAACGGGTTCGAAACGCTTTTCGCCTGCTTCGTGGTCAAACTCTTCCGACCCTGCTTTGGCGATGCCAGCCGCGTTGCGCGCTGCTTCGATAACCGCCATCTGCATACCGAGGCATATGCCCAGATACGGGATGTTGCGTTCACGTGCGAATTGCGCCGCTTTGATTTTGCCTTCGGTGCCGCGTTCGCCAAAGCCACCCGGAACCAGAATCGCGTGGTAGCCCGACAGGTGTTCGCCAACGTCTTCGCGGTCGAATTCTTCTGCATCGACCCAATTGACGTTGACCTTAACGCGGTTCGCCATGCCACCGTGAACCAGTGCTTCTTTGATCGACTTATAGGCGTCCTCAAGCTGCACGTATTTGCCAACAATCGCGACGTTCACTTCGCCGTCGGTGTTGTGAATACGGTCTTGGACGTCGAGCCAACGGTCGAGGTTCGGTTTCGGCGCAGGCGCAATGCCAAAGCAATCGAGAACTGCCTGATCCAGACCTTCGCCGTGGTAAGCCAGCGGTGCCTCGTAGATCGACTTCAGGTCGTAGGCTGCAACGACGTGCTCTTTGCGGACGTTACAGAACAGGGCGATCTTTTCGCGCTCACGCTCTGGGATCGGCTGTTCGGAACGGCAGACCAGAACGTCGGGGGCCAGACCGATGGATTGCAGCTCTTTTACGGAGTGCTGGGTCGGTTTGGTTTTCAACTCGCCCGATGCTGCGAGGTAGGGCAGCAGCGTCAGGTGCATCAGAATGCACTCACCACGCGGCTTTTCGTGGATGAACTGGCGGATCGCTTCAAAGAAGGGCAGGCCTTCGATGTCGCCCACGGTGCCGCCGATTTCGCAGAGCATGAAATCAACTTCGTCTTCGCCGATGCGGATAAAGTCTTTGATTTCGTTGGTGACGTGCGGAACCACCTGAATGGTTTTACCCAGATAATCGCCACGACGCTCTTTTTCGAGAACGTTGGAATAGATGCGGCCCGACGAAATAGAATCGGTCTTGCGAGCAGGAACGCCTGTGAAGCGCTCGTAGTGACCAAGGTCGAGGTCTGTTTCTGCACCGTCATCGGTCACGAACACTTCGCCATGTTCAAACGGGGACATCGTGCCAGGGTCAACGTTCAGGTAGGGGTCAAGCTTGCGCAGGCGGACCGAATAGCCACGCGCCTGCAACAGCGACCCGAGAGCAGCAGAAGCAAGCCCCTTGCCGAGGGAGGACACAACACCACCAGTAATAAAAATGAAACGTGCCATGGTCAGGCATCCCCCGTGAGTCAATCCGAAATCATGTGGAAACGCTGTCCGAATCTATCGAACAAAACGCAGTATCACGGGAGTTAAGTATAACCGGAATCGCCCCGCGAACGCAACCGGGTACGCAACATGATGTTGGGGCAAATGCCCCAAAACCTATACGTAGTGGTAAGACTTAGTTTGCAGGTGCCGGCGGCAGAGTGCTGTCAACCGACGGCGGAAGCAGGTCGCTACCCAAGCCCGGCAGTGCAGGTGCATCAGCCGCAGGTGCCTCTTCGACCGCAGCAGGAACCGCAGTATCAAGTGCAGACGCGGTGCTTGCGTTCTGCTTTGCAATGATCGTCAGAGTGATCGAGGTTACGATAAACGCGGCCGCCAGACCCCAAGTCACTTTACCCAGTGCAGTTGCCGCACCACGTGCAGACACGAGGCCATTGCCGCCGCCGCTGCCCATGCCGAGGCCGCCGCCATCAGACTTCTGCATTAGCACAACGCCAATGAGGCTGAGGGCGAGGATCAGGTGGATGACCAGTACGACGCTTTCCATAGGGCTCTTCTCTGCACTTTCGTGAACGGTGGGTATCTAGAAGGTCAGTGCGTTCCCCGCAACCCCTCAACGTGACCGAGTGTCGGTTTTCTGCAGTCTTGCACCTTTGACGGGTAAGTCAGCACATTAAATTGGACGAAACACGCATTCGTATCGGTTCTATGACAGATTGCGGTTTCCTGCCTCGTTCTACCCCGTTATACGGGCGCGGGTTTTGAGCCGGAAATCGAGGAGACTCAGGTATGGCCAACGTAGTTGTCGTCGGCGCTCAGTGGGGCGACGAAGGAAAAGGTAAGATTGTAGACTGGTTGTCGGAACGCGCTGACGTGATCGCGCGTTTTCAGGGCGGTCACAATGCAGGCCATACGCTCGTTATCGACGGGAAAGTCTATAAACTGCACGTGCTGCCGTCTGGCGTTGTGCGTGGCGGTAAGCTTTCGGTCATTGGTAACGGTGTTGTTCTCGATCCGTGGCACCTCGTCAAAGAGATCGCGACCGTTCGTGAGCAGGGCGTAGAAATCACGCCAGAAACGTTGATGATCGCGGAAAACACTCCGCTGATCCTGCCGATCCACGGCGAACTCGACCGCGCTCGCGAAGAAGCCGCAAGCCAAGGCACAAAGATCGGCACCACCGGTCGCGGCATTGGCCCGTGCTATGAGGATAAAGTAGGCCGCCGCGCAATTCGCGTTGCTGACCTCGCGGATGAGGCAACCCTCATCGCCCGCGTCGACCGTGCACTGCAGCATCACAACCCTCTCCGCAAAGGTCTGGGTATGGAAGAGGTCAACCGTGACGACCTGATCCAGCAACTCAAAGATATCGCACCGTCGGTTCTGGAATTTGCGGCTCCTGTTTGGAAGGTTCTGAACGAAAAGCGCAAAGCTGGTAAGCGTATCCTGTTTGAGGGCGCACAAGGCGCGCTGCTCGACATCGATTTCGGCACATATCCGTTTGTGACCTCCTCGAACGTTATCGCAGGTCAGGCGGCGACGGGCGTTGGGATTGGTCCGGGTTCGATCGACTACGTTCTCGGCATCGTCAAAGCATACACCACTCGCGTTGGCGAAGGTCCATTCCCGACCGAACTGCACGACGCTGATGGCGACCGTCTGGGCGAACGCGGCCACGAGTTCGGCACCACCACTGGCCGTAAGCGCCGCTGTGGTTGGTTCGACGCTGCTCTGGTTCGCCAGACCTGCGCGACCTCGGGCATCACTGGTATTTCGCTGACCAAGCTGGACGTTCTGGACGGTTTTGAGACGCTGAAAATCTGCGTGGGCTACGATCTCGACGGTAAGAAAATGGATTACCTGCCGACCGCAGCTGACGAACAGGCACGTTGCACACCGATCTACGAAGAAATGCCGGGCTGGTCGGAATCGACCGAAGGCGCACGGTCGTGGAACGATCTGCCTGCAAACGCGATCAAATACGTCAAACGCGTTGAAGAGCTGATTGAATGCCCTGTGGCGCTTCTGTCGACCTCGCCAGAGCGTGACGATACGATCCTTGTTACTGACCCGTTTGCTGACTGATGGACTATAAGAAACGGAAACGCCTGTCGCTCTTGATCCTCATTGTGGGGATGCCGCTCTATGTCATTTTCGCGGTGACGGTGATGTCGAACATCGACCGCCTGCCAAAATGGTTAGAGCTGCCCACTTACGTGATCTTGGGTCTTGCATGGGCGTTGCCGTTTAAATGGGTCTTTCTCGGGATCGGCAAAGAAGATCCTGATCAGAAATAAGCACTCGCGATATCAAACGTAAAAAGGGGCCGGAAAACCGACCCCTTTTTTCATTCTGTTGTGCCCTTATCCGCGAGCGGCGCGGGGCTCAGGACGGAACCGTGTGCCTTCGGCAACTTGAAAACGACCGTTGCGGACCTTGCTGATACGACCCTCACGCAGGAGCGTGCCGAATACGCGCAGACCGTCTTCGCGGTTAAAGTCGTCGTCTTGCAGAACCTCACGGACCTTTTTCATCACATGCGGACGCGAGAATTCCTCGTGACCTTCGACGAAAGAGGTATAAGCCGCTGCCGCTTCGAGAAGGTCGGGCAGGCTATGCGCACCCATTTCTTCGACATAGTCGGCAAAGCTCTCTGCATCGCGGGCATCAATCGTTGAAACCGATTCCGTTGCAACACGGCGCGGACGCACAGGGGCAACGGGACGAGCGGGAGCGGCCTCTTCGGGGGCCAGATCGACGCGTTGGGCGGCAACCAGTTTGAGCGGCGCAGGACGCGGACGCTCTGTGCGGGGCTGATCGTCCCCACGTTCGGCGCGACGGGGCAGGACGCCACCAGCGGTCGGACGTGTCGGGCGAACTACCGCGCTCAGATCGCTGCGGAAATCGGTCTCTTCGTCTTCTTTCGATTTGACCGGCTCACCCATGCGGCGGGCCGCTTCGGTCGCTGCAACTGCGGCCTTCAGGTGGCTCAGCGTACGACGACGCAGATCGGTTTCCGGCGCGCGAAGCTGTTCGTCCGTGCGGTCCAAGATGCGGGACATGTCACGGGCGTCAGCCTCGGGCTCGCGGTCCAGCAGGGCGCGGGCACGTTGGTCGCCACGCGCATCTGCAACTGGCTCTTCGTCCTCATCCTCGTAGTCGTCTTCCATAACGAAGGCGTTCTGCGATTCGATTTCGTCGGCGTCAAAGTCGTCTTCGTCGTCATCCAGCGCGGACAATTCGCGCAGGAGGTCGGCTTCTTCTTCGTCAGAGAGCGAGCTATCCGCGTCGAAATCAATGTCGTCCGCACCATCCAAAGAGGCGAGGTCGAATTGGTTTGCTTCGGCTTTTTTCGCTTCAACCTCGGCCGCGGCGAGTTTGGCCATAATGCTGGCCTCAACAATATCCGCATCGTCGTAGGTTTCGTCATAGTCGTTTGCTGTGGTGTCATCGGCCCAGTCTTGGACCTCTTCGACAGGCTCTTCGGTCGGTGTCGCAGCAAGCGCAGCAGCAACAACGTCCTCATCAGCTTTGTCAGCCACCGCTTCGATGGTGCCGTTGTTCAGCGCACGGTCAAATTCCGAACGTTTCAAACGGATCACACGAGTGCGGCGGAGCGGGGCGGCCTCCTGCGGCGATGCCACATCGGCAACAGGAGCAGACTGTTGCGCAACGGGTTCAGCCGCAGGGGCGTCCTCACCAATCGTGTCCTCTGGTTCATCAAAGGTCACTTCGGTCTCTGCGATTGACACATCCATCGGCGCGACCTGAGCGGGCACTTCTTCCGTGGCATCAATAACAGAGCCAAGGTCAAAGTCCTCTTCGGGTTCGGAGGCGTGAATGTCTTCGATGTAATCGGATTCGCCGGTCGACGATTTGCCAACGACAGCGCGGATACGCTGAAGTTTCGCGGCAACGCTTTCGGACATTGCGGGCGCTGGGGCGGGTTGCGGCGCAACTCCTTCCACGACCTCAGGTGTCTCGACGGGCGGCGGCATAACAGGTGCCACGCTCGGCGCAACGGCCTGCGGTTCTTCTGCCACGGGTTCGGCAGCGCGATTTTCCGAGGCCGCCAAGGCAGCCGCACGCAACACGATCCCAGATGATTCCATACGGGCTTCGACCCGACGCGCAATTTCGTTTTCGGCAATGCGCGCCAGCATTTCTGCATCCGGTGTTGGGGGTTCAGCCCCAAAATATCTATCGTCCGCCGCCAGATCGCGGAAATATTCCGCAATGGCCTTCATCGTGTCGAAGGAATCATCGAATCCCTCAAGTGTGCACGCGAAGGTTCCGTAGGAGACGGTTAAAATCTTGCTCGATCCAACCATAACTACATGCGCTCGCTTTCTTTCCCCTAGTCCAGTAATTCACTCTCTGACGTCCAATTGGTTCGTAAAACGGAACGAAATCAGGTTATGGACGGTATTATTTCGTGACCCTTTTGGGGCAAGTTGCGAATTTGTGGACAATCAATGGGTCGGTAATGGGAACTGTTGCTTATAACGAACCAGTCACGCTGATCGGCGGTGCGCAATCTGGCAACGATGAGATTAGCACCGCTATGCGGTTAGCGCCAAGGATTGTTGCAGCTGATGGTGGTGCGGCGCAGGTTATGGCTGCTGGATACCGTCCCGAGCGGGTCATTGGTGACCTCGATAGCCTGTCTGACGATTTACGCCTTAGCTTGGCCGATGTGATCGAACATGTCAGCGAACAAGAGACGACCGATTTCGAAAAATGCCTGATGCGGATTGATGCACCGCGCATTCTGGCCTTGGGGTTCATGGGTGGTCGAACTGACCACCAGCTCGCCGTTCTCAATGTTGTGGCCCGCTATGCGGACCGACGCGTGGTTTTGTTGGGGGCGGGCGATTGTGCGGTTGTCGTTCCCAAAGATGGGTTGTCCCTCACATTACCTGTTGGGGACCGAATTGCCCTGATGCCTTTGGGGGCGTCACAAGCATGGACAACGGGGTTGCGGTGGAACCTCGATGGTCAAGCCCTCGCGCCTGATGGCATGATCAGTTCCTCGAACGAGGTCGCTGGCCCGATCACGGTCCGTGCCTCTGGTCCCGTTCTTCTCTCGACTTCCGCGGCCAATTTGCCCGCGCTCTGGTCCGCGCTGGGTTAAAGCTCGGCTGGAACTTTCAAACGGACCTTGCCCTTTTCGGTCAGCCGTTCGCGGTGAATGATGTAGAGCCCTGACGACACGATGATCGCGATGCCCGCCCACGTTAGCGAGTTCGGGAAGTCTTGGAATACCAAAAGGCCCAAGATCGCGGCGCTGATGATTTCCAAATAGTGCAGCGGCGCGAGGGTCGCAGAGGGTGCGAACCGCAAGGCGTAGGTCATCATGAGATGCGCCAGCGCTGACGCGGCACCAACCCCAAAGAGCCAAAGCCAAGTGATCCCTTCGGGCATCACGGGGACGTGGGCATCCCATTTGCCAATCCAAGCGGCCCCAACAAAGAGGCTACAGAACAGCGCCGTCAGAACCGAGGTCGCGAACTGCATCGGAATCGGGTGCATTTTACGGCTGAGCGATCGAGTCTCTAGCATATAGAGCGCGAAACACAGCGCCGTACCAAGGGGGTAGAGCGCAACAAGGCCAAAGGTCACGAGGCTCGGTTGAATGACTAAAAGCGATCCACCGAACCCGACAACCGAGGCGATGATACGGCGCATCCCGACCTCATCGCCAAAGAGGAACTTGCCAAGGATCAGCAGAATGAATGGCTCCACAAACGCGATAGCAAGCGCGTCAGCGATGGGCATTTCATTCGTCGCCGCAACAAAGCAATAGGTCGAAATGCCAAGAAACAGCGCACGCCGCACCAGTGGCCAGCGCAGCGATGGATCACGCGGGATGGCGTGGCGCAAGAGAACCAGAACGGGCAACATGATCGCCGCCTGCACGATGAACCGCGCAGAGGCGATTTGCATCACGGGGGTCGTATCCGTCGCCAGCTTTGCGAAAACGTCCAAAATGGGCGCCGTCACACAAAAGCCGAGCATCAGCAGAATACCGGGCAGGATGCGGTCGTTCATGATCTCTCCGACAGAGTGAGGATATCCGCGCCAGCTTCAGCAGTTTGGCACGTTCACGGCAAGCCCGCCGAGAGAGGTTTCTTTGTATTTCGCGTTCATGTCGACGCCAGTCTGACGCATCGTTTCAATCGCGGCATCCAGTGGGACGAGGTGGGTGCCATCGCCACGTAGCGATAGGGACGCCGCCGATACAGCCTTGATCGCGCCGAGGCCGTTGCGTTCGATACATGGTACCTGAACCAAGCCACGCACAGGATCGCAGGTCATACCGAGGTGGTGTTCGAGAGCAATCTCAGCCGCGTTTTCGATCTGTTCAGGCGTGCCACCCATGACAGCCGCGAGGCCCGCCGCAGCCATTGCCGACGCGCTGCCAACCTCGGCCTGACAACCACATTCCGCGCCAGAGATGGACGCGTTGTATTTGATCAACCCACCAATCGCGGCGGCGGTGAGTAGGAACTCGGGCACTTTAGCAGCAGTCGCACCTGGGACGTGGTCGAGCCAGTAACGGATCACCGCAGGGATCACGCCTGCCGCACCGTTGGTCGGCGCTGTGACGACCTGCCCACCAGCCGCGTTTTCTTCGTTCACGGCCATCGCGTAGGTTGCCATCCAGTCGTTGATCTGGTGCGGGGCCGAGAGGTTCATACCGCGTTCCGCCATGAGGCTGTCGTAAATTCCCTTCGCGCGGCGTTTTACAAACAGCCCACCCGGGAGGATGCCATCACGGGTCAAACCGCGATCAATGCATTGGTTCATAACGTCCCAAATACGTTCCACACCACGGTTCAATTCGTTCAAACCACGGCGCGAAAGTTCGTTTTTACGCTTCATATCCGCAATCGACAGCCCGCTTTCCGCCGCCATGTCGAGCATCTCTTTGGCGGACTTGAACGGGAAGGGCACAGGCGCACCGTCATCGGTGTCTTTCCCTGCAGCGAGTTCTTCAGCCGTGAGGACAAAACCGCCACCGACCGAATAATAGGTCACTTCGGTGATCACGTCGCCTTGGGCGTCGAGCCCGCGCAGGATCAGACCGTTGGCGTGACCTTCAAGGTTAGGACCGTAGTCAAAGATCACGTCGTCCTTGGGGTTAAAGGTCAGGACGGGCAGACCTTCGGGCGTCACGGTGCCTTCGGTTTTGATCCGTTCCAGCTCTGCATCCGCTTTTTCAGCGTCGTAAGTGTCAGGCAGGAACCCAGCGAGACCGAGGATCACAGCGCGGTCAGTCGCGTGACCCACACCCGTAAACGCCAATGACCCATGCAGCGACGCACGCAGTCCAGCCACGCTAAACGGCTGTTTGCGCAGGTGGTCGAGGAACATCGCACCCGCCACCATCGGGCCCATTGTGTGCGAAGACGACGGGCCAACGCCCACCTTGAACATGTCAAAGACAGAGAGAAACATTAGAGTGCGCTTCCTTCGGGGGGATTAGGATATGTCGGTTTAGAGAACGGCGTCGATCCCAGACCTTCGGCCTGCATCGCGGCCAAGGTTGCGGGACGGTCGTCCATCATTGTGCAGAAGTCAAACAAGGCGGGCCATTTCGATAAATCGAACCACGCCGTGTCACTGATAGGGTAGAGCGCCAGCCACCGCAGCAGCGGCGCCACGTATGTTTGCAGGATCGACGGTGCCGTCAAATCAGGACCATCGGCCAGAATATCGAGAAGCCCTTCGATGCGAACCTTTGTTGCCTCGCGAAACTCAATCGGGTGATCGGGGCTGAATTTCTCGGGGTAGAACAGCATCCGCAATGCGGGGTGCAAAGTGTTCGCCACCCAAAACAGCCATTTCAGGAAATCGCCACGGGCAGGGCTCTGCGGATCAGGGGCAAGTGCACCGTGCCGATCGGCCAGCCACAACAGGATCGCACCCGTTTCAAACATCACCCCATCAGGGGTTTCCAGAACGGGGATCAGACCATTGGGATTGAGGGCGAGGTAGGCTGGATCGCGCTGGGCGGACTGGCTCCGATCCACCAAAACGGTGTCATAGGGCACGCCCAATTCCTCTAGCGTCAACCGAACGCAGAGCGAGGCATTGTCAGGGGCAAAGTGCAGGCGATAGCGCGTCATCATTCTGCGAGTGTATCTGGCAAAACCACACCGCTCTGTCCGATAACGACATTGGGGCAGAGTTTTACGCCCAGCGGTTCGGGTTTTTCGACCACGCCCCTCGCCAGTTGTGGGGGAAGGCCCTATAAGATCGGCAACATCCATGAGGAGCTGCCATATGCCCATCGATCTGTCCCCAATCGACAAAGCCAAATTCGTCGCCGCGAAACGCGCAGCGCAGTTTGTAGAAAGCGGCATGAAGGTCGGTTTGGGCACGGGATCAACGGCGGCTTGGCTGGTGAAATGCCTAGGTGAAATGGTCCGCGAAGAGGGCCTGCGGATCAAAGGCGTGCCCACCTCGACCCGTACCGCGATCCTCGCCCGCGAGGTTGGTATCGACGTTATCACACTGGATGAAGCGAAATGGCTCGACCTGACCATTGATGGCGCGGACGAATTCGACCCGCAGTTGAACCTGATCAAAGGCGGCGGTGGTGCACATCTTCAGGAAAAGATCGTCGCGACGGCATCGGACCAGATGATCGTGATCACCGACGCTTCTAAATCGGTCGAAACACTCGGCGCGTTTCCTCTGCCGATCGAGGTGATCCCCTTCGGCTGGCAGACCACGAAATCCATCGTCGAAGAGGCGCTGATCGGCATGGACGTTCTCGGCCGCGACGTGACGCTGCGGATGAACGGCGATGCGCCTTTTGTGACCGACGAAGGGAACCATATCCTCGACCTGCATCTCAAACGGATCGGCAACCCACGTCAGCTGAGCTTTGTTGTGAACCAAATTCCTGGCGTCGTTGAAAACGGTCTGTTCCTTGATGTCTGTGATGCGGTTGTCATCGGCTACGGCGATGGTCGCGTTGAAGTGCGCGATATTCACGAGGGCACGATCACCGAGGACAAGTTCGATTTCCTCGGCGACGATAACATCTTTGGCGATATCGCAGATTAAGCGACTGCTGTGTGCGTGGGGGCAGATTGACCGCCCCCGAATGGCCCACCACATCAGGGCTAAATAGTTTTAGACGGAGACATCCTATGTCCTTTGATTATGACCTCTTTGTCATCGGTGGCGGTTCGGGCGGTGTGCGTGCCGCACGCGTTGCTGCAGCCACTGGCGCAAAGGTTGCCTTGGCCGAAGAATACCGCATGGGCGGCACCTGCGTGATCCG
>NZ_JALRGW010000069.1:0-1617 GCF_023253315.1 Aestuarium sp. | reverse complement strand
TGGACGTGAAAACGGCCGTTGAAGCAGCCAAGGGCGGCGAAGTGCAGTTCAAAGTTGAAAAAGCTGGCGTTATCCACGCTGGTATTGGCAAAATTTCGTTCTCGGACGAAAAGCTGGCTGAAAACGTGCGCGCCTTCGTGGAAGCCGTTTCCAAAGCCAAGCCTGCTGGTGCCAAGGGTGCATACCTGAAGAAAGTGTCTCTGTCTTCGACCATGGGTCCGGGCGTGGCACTGGATCTGGCGTCTGCTGCGAAATAAGCCGTTGGGGGTCACCCCCAGCGCATGAAATTCCTGACCCTTCGGGGAAAGGATGGTGGGGCGAAAAGCTGTAAGTCTTCAGCCCCATCCTGTCCGAGAAGGCCGGTGACGCGCAAACGTCTTAATATCCTGCCCGAGATGGGGAACGAGATGATGTCGCCTTCGGGGGATTTTGGCTCGGGACCCGTAAAATGGACCCGAACGCCTGTCGCAAGACGGGCTTAATTGAGCCGGGGGGAAACCCCCAAACTTGGAGTGAAACTGTGGATAGAGCCCAGAAAGAGAAATTGGTCGAGGAACTCGGCCAGATCTTCGCAAGCTCTGGCGTTGTAGTGGTTGCTCACTACGCGGGTATGACGGTTAAACAGATGCAGGACCTACGCGCAAAAATGCGTGCCGTTGGTGGGTCCGTTCGCGTTGCCAAGAACAAGCTCGCCAAGATCGCCCTTGAAGGCAACCCCTCTGCAAAGATGGGTGACCTTTTGACGGGCATGACTGTACTTGCCTATACCGAGGATCCCGTCGCTGGTGCGAAGGTTTCCGAGGAATACGCAAAGGCTAACGACAAGTTCGTTATCCTTGGCGGTTCCATGGGCGGTACGATATTGGACCCAGCTGGGGTCAAAGCTGTGGCTGCTATGCCATCGCGCGAAGAGCTTCTTGCTCAAATCGTGTCGATGATCGGCGCTCCTGCTTCGTCCATCGCTGGTGCCATTGGCGCGCCTGCTTCGAACATCGCAAGCATCCTGTCGACCATCGAAGAAAAGGCTGCGGCCTAATCTTTGTACTCGCGTAGGGTCTTGAACCTTACCTCGTTAGAACCATCTTAACTGAACGGAACATGAAATGTCTGATCTGAACAAACTCGCCGAGCAAATCGTAGGCTTGACCCTGCTGCAGGCGCAAGAACTGAAGACCATCCTGAAAGACACCTATGGCATCGAGCCAGCTGCTGGTGGCGCTGTCATGATGGCTGGCCCAGCTGCTGCTGCGGCTCCTGCTGCTGAAGAGCAGACCGAATTCGACGTCGTTCTGACCGACGCTGGTGCAAACAAGATCAACGTGATCAAAGAAGTTCGCACGATCACCGGTCTTGGTCTGAAAGAAGCTAAAGACCTCGTCGAAGCTGGCGGCAAAGTGAAAGAGCAAGTCTCGAAAGCTGACGCTGAAGCTCTGAAGAAAACCCTTGAAGCCGCTGGCGCCAAGGTTGAACTGAAGTAATCCACCCAGCGGGGCAACCCGTTATGTGGATGTGCTGGCTGGGTCCGAAGCAATTCGGGCCCAGCCGTGCGCGTCTTGAAGACCCGCTTCTTGGTAGCTGCTTTTGCGAAAGCCGGTTCCAAGGTGCGGACACAGGTTC
>NZ_JALRGW010000068.1:0-1652 GCF_023253315.1 Aestuarium sp. | reverse complement strand
AAGCTATGGACGAAAACTTTGGAGCTTTAGGAAATCAAAGAAACATTGTTAGATGGGCATTTGAAGCAGATACTAAAGTAGGTTCAGTAAAACGTTTTGAAGTTGCTAATGTAGGGCATGTAATTGCTGTTCTTAAAAATGTTGATGATTCAGGATTTACTCCAATCGATCAGGCAAGACCTTATGTAGAAGCAAAATTGAAAAAAGCTAAGAAAGTTGAAATGCTTAAAGCTAAAATGACTGCTGGTTCATTAGAGGCTATTGCTAAAGCTACAGGAAGTAAAGTAGAGCAAGCTGCTAATGTAACTCTTGATAATCCAATCTTAAATGGTGGTGTAGGTCAGGAGCCTAGAGTAGTTGGAAATGCATTTGCTTTGGCAGCAAACAAAATGTCTGCTCCAATTGAAGGAAATACAGGAGTATATGTTGTTAAAACAACAAGTGTAGTTAAAGCTCCTGCTGTTAAAGATGTAGCTCCTTATGTGGCTAAATTGAAAGCGCAATCTGCCGGAGATGCCAATAGAATTTTGCCAGCTCTTAAGGATATTGCTGAAATCAAAGACAATAGAAGAAATTTTAACTACTAATTTTATAGTATAGATTAATTTTAATTTCATATAAAAAAGTCCCGATAACTAAATTATCGGGACTTTTTTTATGCCTATTTGAGAAGTGTAAGGTTGTGTTTCTTTAAATTGATTTAACTTAAAATCATTTCGTGATAAGGAATTACGGTTTCAAATCCTTTAGATGAAAAATAAGTTTTCGGACTTATTTCGGAAATCACCATAATAAAATCGCCGCCCCAGGCCCCCAGACTTTTGATTTCTCCAATAAAGTCTGAAAACAATTCTTCTTTTACAGTAGTTGTTTCAAGGATTGTGCTCATGATGGCTTCGTGTTTGGCTATCGCATCGGCCATTGTTCGGGCACTTTTGGAGTGAACAATCTCATGGGTTAGTTTGTCTATCTTGCTGATGTTTTTTTCGGTATCGGCAGTTTTGTTGTTTTGATATTTGGCAATTGCATTCTTGCTGCTTTGTTTCTTATTTAGATAAACAAAATAGATAGTATCTGCAAAACCGGGGTTAAAATGTGCAACTTCAACTTTTGGTTTTCCGTTTTTTAAATGATAAATAATAGGATTATTATGCTGTGCACAGGCAATGTCATATCCGCTGCCTCCAAAGCTGTTTTGCAACAGTTCAAAGGCATCTATTTTGAGCCATTGCGCAATATTATTAATCAATGTAGAGGAAGTGCCTAATCCCCATTTTTTTGGAAAAGTCAATTCGGTTTTGATCTTGTAACCTTGGCTTTGGTTCAAAAATGATGGGTTTAATCGATAGGCTTCGTGAAGAATATTGATTAAAGTACTTTTAATAGTCTCTTCTTTTGGAACTTCAGGATTGCTGATTTCTGAAAAAAGGATTTTTTCTTCAAACCACATACTTCCGTCGCTATCATAACTTGTCCAATAGATTTCGGCTGTATTTCCCTCTTCGATGATTAATTTTTGACCAAATTTTGTTGGCAGAGCTAATGCTTTCGCACCGTCTAAAACCAAATATTCGGCTGTAATTAATAATTTTCCGTTGCTATAAAATGTTTTTTTTGTGTCCATTTTGGGATGTAATTAAAACAGATTTTAC
>NZ_JALRGW010000067.1:0-1692 GCF_023253315.1 Aestuarium sp. | reverse complement strand
TGGGTCACTAATATGTATCATAAGCATGAAACAACAGACATCATTGATGCTGCGGATTGGATGGAAGAGTACACCGTAGATATTAAAGATGAAGTAGATCGTATTTGCTTTGACATCGGTGGTGAGGCAATGTATAATCTAATACACTCAAAGGATGAGTAACATGACGACAATGACGTTAAAGATTCGTGTCAATGAAGACACTGTGCTTATGGTTAAGGAGCGCAATGTAGTTGACGAAGATCAGTTCCTTGAAGATGCGTGTGTGTTGCTGGATAACTACCGACTTAATAGTCGTGATATTATCTCTATCAAAACTGAAACCACAGAATATCTTTAACACTACACTACAATAACAGCAGCTTAAGGAATATCACATGCAGCTACCAAGAAATGTCACACGCTATAAACTAAGTACTGGCGGCTACATGTATCGCTTCAATCCATCGCAAGACTTAGTTGACAACCTTATCGTTGAACGCAAGAGCTTGGGTACGGATAAGCGTAAGGCTCTGGCTGAGGCTAAGAGGCTCAACAGCCGCATTGATGACTTCCGTGCGGGTAAGGTAGCCGGAGCTATGCCAGGCCCTATGACGAAGCTCTCACAGCTTGTGGTGGCATACTACGCATCAGCTAAGTACAAGGCACTAGGTGCTACTGCTCAACTACACTACGAGTATGCACTACGTGATCTATGTGCTGCTACTTATGAGGGGCGTAAGCTGGGTGATATGCGTGTTAAGGACATCAGCGTTAAGCATTGCAACCACGTGTATCAGCAATGGGTAGCTAAGGGTTCAACAACAGCTAACAGTAAGCGTCGTGTGTGTAGTGTCCTATTCAACTTCGCAATGAAGCATGAGGCTATCGCACGTAACCCAATGGCTCTAGTGGATGCTGTAAAGAATAAGGTACGCAGCACTATGTGGAATAAGGATCAGGTTAAGCAGTTCCTCACTACAGCATATAGTGACTTTAGGTATCGCAGCATTGGCCTTATCGTTCATATGGCTTATGAGTGGTGCCAGCGTGTAGGTGATATGCGTACACTGACATGGGATAGCATTGACTTTGATGCCCAGCGCGTTAACATCACACAGAGTAAGCGAGGTGCTAAGGTGGCCCTACCTATCTCGGATGGTCTAGCACGGATGCTTAAGCAACAGCGTGACGACTTCAAGCAGTACACAGAGTTTGTAGTACCACACCACAGATCATCAGACAATGCGTGGCGCTGCTATACACCACAACAGATCGCTGCACTAGTGAATGAAGTTAAAGCTAAGGCTGGGCTACCTAGTGACCTCAAGGCCTGGGACTTACGTAGAACAGGTATCACAGAATTAGTTGAAGCAGGTGTTGACATCCTACAGCTAATGATGGTATCAGGGCATACGAGTGTACAGAGCCTTAGGCCTTACATGGTTAACACATTCGATGGTGCTAAGAATGCACTAGCTCTTAGGGATACAATGGAGGTTGAGTATGACCAATGATGTACTAGTAGCAGAGCATACACCACCCATTATCAATGGCGCTATCTACCATCAGATGAAGGTATCAATGCTGTTGAAACACTTTGGGTATCGCATTAATCCTTGCGGGTATTGCGGTGAACCACTTATGACATATAAGTCTTGCAGGTGTGGGTATACAGTAAGCAGCAATGATAAGGGAGAACTAATATGGACA
>NZ_JALRGW010000066.1:0-1763 GCF_023253315.1 Aestuarium sp. | reverse complement strand
GTATGTTCGAGCAAATCCCGCGTCGCTCCGCCAAGGATCGACTCGCGGAAGCGCGAGTGTCCATAAGCGCCCATCACGATGGCATCGATAGCGTGATCTATTGCGAAACGGGTCAGAACCTCGGAAATGCGCGGCATCGTTCTGGCAAGGATCGAGACTTCGGCTTTGACCCCGTGGCGCGCAAGCATCAAGCAAATCGCTCCGCCAGGATCAGAGCGTTCGGGAGAATGTGCGGGCGGGTCGACCATCACGATATGGACGCGGTGCGCCTGTTTGAGCACGGGCAAGGCGGCACGGATGGCGGCAAAGGATTCACTGCTTTCGTTCCATGCCACCAGAACCTGACGGAAGGGCTCTCCCGAAAGAACCTCACCTTGCGGAATGACTAGAACGGGCGCGCCCGACCCGAAGAGTTCTGCTTCGAGAACGGTTACGTGTAGCGGGTTCTTCTGGGGGCCATAGGGTTTGGCGGCAACGACGATGTCGCAATAGCCCGCAAGCCGCGCAACCATGGCCTCGATCCCCATTTGAGGCACAACCGAGGGAATGATCGCCAAGGGGCCATAGTCTTTTGGGAGAAGCGCAGTCACCCAAGCGGCAAGCTCTTCTGCGCTCTGGCGGGCGTCTTCAAGCGCGTTCACTGCAAGACTCGCGGCGCTCCCTATGGGAACCGCTTCGAAACGGGCGGGATCGATTCCGATGCAGTGCACGTCAATATGCGCACCGCCTGCAACGGCGAGGTTAAAGGCGCTCATCAGGGCGTCATGGTCGGCTTCTTGATCGGTAACTACGACCGAAATCGTTTTGTAAGCCATCGGTTGCTCTCCCAAATCGACGAATTGAACGGGGAATCCCCTCTGTTCACTGGAAAAAGGACTATCAGAGCTTGGCGTCTGAAAACTTGACATGGATCAAGGCGGCGACCTCTCGCGAATGTGAAACCCCTAACCAGAGCTGAACAGCCTGCGCACGATTCTGCGTGGGCGAAATAAGGGAACGCTTGTTATGTGGGATTGGATCAAGATCGCGGTCTTTGGCATTATTGCCTTGCTGGCCGCACTCGCCGCGAACTTCGCGCGCGACCTGGCGTATCAGGTCCACGCGTTGATCGTGATGGCCGTCGCTGCTGGCATGTTCATCTGGACTGTCCGCCGCACAGGAGAACCGTCGGTGCCTGCACCGACCGGTTATAATGATGGCGTCATTCGTTATGGTGTTATCGCAACTGCTTTTTGGGGCCTTGCCGGTTTTCTGGTTGGCACCTTTATCGCTTTTCAGTTGGCCTTTCCGGCACTGAACTTCGAATTTCTTCAAGGCTTCGGCAACTTCGGTCGCCTTCGCCCGCTGCACACTTCGGCGGTGATCTTTGCGTTCGGTGGTAACGCGCTGATTGCGACGTCGTTCTATATCGTGCAGCGCACCTCGGCGACGCGCCTTTGGGGCGGCAACCTTGGTTGGTTTGTGTTCTGGGGCTACAACCTCTTTATCGTTCTGGCGGCGACGGGCTATCTGCTCGGCGCGACCCAGTCGAAAGAATACGCAGAGCCCGAATGGTATGTCGACCTTTGGCTGACCGTTGTTTGGGTTGCCTATCTTGCCGTCTTCCTCGGCACGATTATCAAGCGCAAAGAGCCGCACATCTATGTTGCGAACTGGTTCTTCCTGTCGTTTATCGTCACCATCGCAATGCTCCACATTGTAAACAACCTCGTTGTTCCAGTGTCGATCTTCGGTTCGCGTTCGGTTCAAGTGATGTCTGGCGT
>NZ_JALRGW010000065.1:1630-1863 GCF_023253315.1 Aestuarium sp. | reverse complement strand
CCCTGCGCCCCAGGGCCAGCTCGCGAGCTCCATCCGCGTCCAGCTCCCACTGCCCCCTCCCCTTTTAAGATTTCAGCCCAGGCCCCACCCCTCCACCTCTTCCAAGACCCCTGCCACTCCCGACAAGAACCCCGCTGCCTTCCCGGACTTTAAGTTGGAGGCGGGGAAGTGAAAGGTCCAGGCGGGATCGGGAGTGCGGCGAGCTGCCACGGCGCGACACCCGACTGCGACCG
>NZ_JALRGW010000065.1:0-1620 GCF_023253315.1 Aestuarium sp. | reverse complement strand
CCGCGATACGCGCAGCTGTCGCGACGCAGCAGGCCGGGCATGCGACTGGACTGGGCTATTTGAGCAGTAGCAGGGCACTCACC
The DNA here is from genome assembly GCF_023253315.1 of Aestuarium sp. Taxonomy (NCBI): domain Bacteria; kingdom Pseudomonadati; phylum Pseudomonadota; class Alphaproteobacteria; order Rhodobacterales; family Paracoccaceae; genus Aestuarium; species Aestuarium sp. The sequence goes on along the minus strand of NZ_JALRGW010000065.1, from coordinate 1,537 downwards.
TGACTGGAGACTGGACTGGACTGGACTACTTGAGCAGTAGCAGAGCACTCACCCGGGCATTCAAGTGCCGGGGGTGGCTTGGGGTTGGCCCTTATTTCGCCGTGAAAGGGCTAAATTTCTTTCGTTATTTCGCTGGGAAAGGGGCGAAATTTCGCGAAATTTTCGCGAAAATTTCGAAATTTCTTGCGCGCGCATATGCGCACTTGTATTCAACTCCCCTATCTCTCTATCTCCCTCACGCGCTTTCCTTCTCAAAACGAGGTCCCGCGCTTCGTGCCGTTGTAGCGGACCATCATGGACCCTTGGATGTAGTCGGCGAGGGCCATGTCCTGGTTGGATCCGAAGAGTGCCTTGAGGAGCGAAAACACGCGCTCCGCTGCTGCCGAGCTCGGCGTGAACGAAAACGCGATCAGAGAGGCCTCGGCCCAAGCACCAACCTCGCCACTGTGGTTTTTGTACCACCCAAGGACGCTCTCGGTGAAGTCGTCGACGCTGCCATGGTCAGCGGTGAACCCATGCGCTGCGGCAAGGAGCAAAGGGAGGTCCCGTTCAAGATCCGTCAGCAGCCCCCCACCTCGCTCCATTGCAAGAGGAACGACGAGGGCAAGTTCACGGACTGAGGCTGAGTCAATTGTCGCCTCGTGCTCGGCAACGTACGACGGGTCGAAGAGCCGGAGTACCCGACAGATGGCGTAAGAGGCAAATTGTGCGCCCCCGTGCGTCACTCTGCCGCCAAACTGGACTAAGGGCTGGACTGGACTGGACTACTTGAGCAGTAGCAGAGCACTCACCCGGGCATTTAATCCTGGACTGGACTGGACTACTTGAGCAGTAGCAGAGCACTCACCCGGGCATTCAAGTGCCGGGGGTGGCGCGCGCCGTCGCGATAAATGGTACATGTATGTTGGTAAAAGTGTTCTCCTCACAACCCGCGTGGTGGGACGAACGCAAGTTGGTGGTGAAGTTAATCACCGGCCGCGGGGGCGGGGGGGGCACCGGCAGCGACGAGGCCTCCTGGGGGACCTCGGGGCCCGTGCGCATCACCGGACGGGAGTTGATGAGCATGGCCACCCCTCGGAAAGTGGCCGCATGCAGTCGCTGAAGCGCATAGATCCTGAAAGCCATGCGCTCGCTTGGCGACGCGGCAGCGACGGAGCAGAGCTGGTCAAGAAAAATCTCGCAGCCGCGGCCAGCGCGCCCCCCCGCCTCGTGGCAGAGGGCGAAAAAAATGTCCCCCTGGCCCCGAGCCTGAGCAAGCCAAGCAGCGTCTTTCTGCACTGCAACCCACGCAGAGCCATGGCCGGGGCTCAGTGTCGCAGCGCAGCAGTAGCGCGGGTCGCCAACGGCGATGGTTCGCACGTCAGTGAGGGCGTTGCACAGGCCCTTGTAGAGGGCCACGTCGGCGCGCTTGTTCGAATTAACTGGACTGGACTGGACTACTTGAGCAGTAGCAGAGCACTCACCCGGGCATTCAAGTGCCGGTGGTGGCGCGCGCCGTCGCGATAAAAGGTACATGTATGTTGGTAAAAGTGTTCTC
>NZ_JALRGW010000064.1:260-1928 GCF_023253315.1 Aestuarium sp. | reverse complement strand
AGTTCGAGACGCATTGTTGGTGATGTAGCCCACCTGTGCGCCTCTACCTGCCTTACGCACAGACTCCACAGCATGCGGAATCGGACGTTGCCCCTGATAGAGCACGCCATCGAGATCTGCCAGCACCAGATCGACGCCGGTCAGAGGTGTTTCCTTAGGCACCCTCATCCTCCAGAGGCATCTCGACGACGACGATGTCCTCGTCCCCATCATCCAGAGCCGACTCCAGTGCTTCAGCGGCTCGATTCGCGAGCTCACCCCACCGCCCGGCCTCTGCTTCTTTGCCCATCAGGCTGAGGATTGTGGCATAGGAGTCGAATAGAGCGGGTGAGAACGAGTAGGCAACATCAGGGTTGAGTTGGGGAATCTCCAATTCACTCAGGGCCAGCTCGAGTTGGCCCAAATCCAGACGGGCGCCCGACCGGGCAATAGCCAACTCAACAGCGATAGGGGGAGCCAACTGTGTTCGATTCACTTCGCCGGCTAACTCCAGGGCTTTCTCGGGACGACCAAGCCCCCTCTCGCAATCGACCATCATGGGGACCTGATCATTGCTACCCGACAACCTGCGATAGGTCCGAAGTTCCCTCAAAGCAAGAGCAAAGTCACCCACCAAATACGCCGTGATTCCCACCGTCTCCCGGACAACGGGTATGCGTCCAGCCCGTCTCGAGGCAGCTAGTGCGTGTTTGTGGGCGCGCTCAGGGTCCTCATCCACCACACGGGAGGCCATCACCAGGTGTCCTGCAACCCATTCGGCGTTCTCTTTCGTGAGGGCTTTGAGCTCTCGCCAGGCGGAGCGATCCAGTTCACCAGGCGTCACATCTGCGTCAACAGGAGGGTCATCGTGACGGGGCGGAGGAGTGAGTTCCTGGTCCCGAGGGGGACGCGGGCTCCTGCGTTTCTCGAAAGGTTTACCCGTCGAACCGGGTCGACCACGGCGCTCCCCATCCCGAGGTCTGGACGACCGCGGTCTCTCCGACCGCGCACCATCGGCACCCGCAGGGCGTCGCCCACCGGGCTTCCGGGGTCGACGATCTCCTGAGGATGGTCTTGAGTTCTCTGTCATCACGGTGTCCTTATTAACGCAAAATGGCCACCCTTGCGGGTGGCCATTTCACAAAGAAGTCCGGCGGTGTCCTACTCTCCCACGAGGTCCCCCTCGCAGTACCATCGGCGCTGAAGGTCTTAGCTTCCGGGTTCGGAATGTAACCGGGCGTTTCCCCTTCGCTATGGCCGCCGAAACACTATTGATTTATCAGTCTGAGGGCAACCCTTAGGTTGCCGATCGGTTCTCGACCGTAAATCGAGAACCACAAAGTGGACGCGAGCACCACTCATGTGGTGTCAAGTTATCGGCTTATTAGTACCGGTCAGCTGCATGGGTCGTTAGTCCCCACTTCCACATCCGGCCTATCAACCCAGTCGTCTACTGGGAGCCTCTCACCCCAAAGGGCATGGAAATCTCATCTTGAGGCCGGCTTCCCGCTTAGATGCTTTCAGCGGTTATCCATCCCGAACGTAGCTAATCAGCGGTGCCCTTGGCAGGACAACTGACACACCAGAGGTTCGTCCAACCCGGTCCTCTCGTACTAGGGTCAGATCCTCTCAAATTTCCAACGCGCGCAGCGGATAGGGACCGAACTGTCTCACGACGTTCTAAACCCA
>NZ_JALRGW010000064.1:0-250 GCF_023253315.1 Aestuarium sp. | reverse complement strand
CAAAACATGCCGTCGATATGGACTCTTGGGCAAGATCAGCCTGTTATCCCCGAGGTACCTTTTATCCGTTGAGCGACAGCGCTTCCACAAGCCACTGCCGGATCACTAGTCCCGACTTTCGTCCCTGCTCGACCTGTCAGTCTCACAGTCAAGCTCCCTTGTGCACTTACACTCGCCACCTGATTGCCAACCAGGCTGAGGGAACCTTTGGGCGCCTCCGTTACTTTTTGGGAGGCAACCGCCCCAGTTA
>NZ_JALRGW010000063.1:0-1935 GCF_023253315.1 Aestuarium sp. | reverse complement strand
GATCAATTCGGATGCGCGTTACCGTTTCGAGCGCGGCGTCGATCCCGAGTTTACGCCGATGGGTCTTGAGCATGCTGTGCGTATGATCGTCGATCATGCGGGCGGCAAGGCCTCGGAGATGGTTGTCGCGGGCGGGATTCCCAACTTTGCGCGCGCCTATAAGCTTGATGCAAAGCGCGTTCAGAGCCTTGTTGGGATGGATATTCCCGAAAGCGAGCAGCGGCAGACGCTGACCGCGCTTGGCTTCCGCATGGAAGGCGACATGGCCCATGTGCCGAGCTGGCGGTCGGATGTTCAGGGCGAAGCTGACCTTGTCGAGGAAGTGGCGCGTATCGCGTCGCTCACCAAGCTTGAAGGCAAGCCGCTTCGCCGTGCGTCGGCTGGCGTGCCCAAGCCGATCCTGACCCCGCTTCAGGTGCGCACCTCGGTTGCGCGCCGTATGGCGGCGTCGCTCGGCTATAATGAATGCGTGACCTATTCCTTCATCGACCAGAAGGCGGCGACACTTTTCGGCGGTGGCACCGATGCGACCCGTCTCGAAAACCCGATTTCCAGCGATATGAGCCATATGCGCCCAGATCTGCTTCCGGGTCTCTTGCGTGCAGCCGCGCGCAATCAGGCGCGCGGGTTTTCGGATCTGGCGTTGTTCGAAGTTGGCACGGCTTTCCATGGCGGCGAACCGGGTGAACAGCACATTGCGCTTTCGGGGGTTCTGATCGGTCGGAACGGGCCCAAGGATGTGCATGGTGCAAGCCGCTCTGTCGATGTGTTCGACGCCAAGGCGGGCATTGAAGCGATCTTGGCTTCGGTTGGTGCGCCTGCACGAGTCCAGATCATGCGCAACGGGGCCGAATGGTGGCACCCCGGTCGTCACGGCCAGATTTGCCTCGGACCGAAAAAGGTTTTGGGTATTTTCGGTGAACTGCATCCGAAGATTCTGCGCGAGATGGACATCAAGGGCGCGGCTGTTGCCTTTACCATCTATCTTGAGGAAATCCCGCTGCCCAAGAATACTTCGGCATCGCGCCCTGCTCTCGAGGCCTCGGAGCTTCAGGCGGTCGAGCGTGACTTTGCCTTTGTCGTGAATGCGGATGTCGAGGCTCTGACCCTCGTGAATGCGGCCTTGGGGTCCGACAAGGCCTTGATCGAGGATGTGCGGGTGTTCGACGAGTTCATCGGCGGCAGCCTTGGCGAGGGCAAGAAATCGCTCGCCATCACTGTGCGTCTTCAGCCTAAAGAGGCGACGCTGACCGAAAAGGACCTTGAGGCTGTATCGGCCAAGATCGTCGAAAAGGTCACAAAGGCGACGGGTGGCACTCTTCGCGGATAAGGGAAAGGGCGGTCCAAAGGGCCGCCCTTTTTCGTTCAGCTTGGGATTTTGCTTCCCTTTTGCGCCGCGGGGCGGGCGAAGAAGCGATCCACATAGGCGGGCACGTTCTTGAGGTCGTCATAGCCCGTGACCGCCGTGGCGCCATAAAAGTCCAGCCCCTTGAGCCATGGCGCAAGCGCGATGTCAGCAATCGAGAAATCGCCTGCAATCCACTCTTTGCCGTCCAGCTCTTGTTCGAGAACGTTCAACAGGCGCTTGGCTTCGTTGATGTAGCGGTCGCGCGCGGTCGGGTCTTCCATCTTGGCGCCCGCGAATTTGTAGAAAAAGCCGAGCTGACCGAACATCGGGCCGACGCCGCCCATCTGAAACATGAGCCACTGGATGACCTTGTAGCGTTCGGTTGCGGTATTGCCGATCAGCTTGCCCGCCTTGTCGGCAAGGTAAATCAGGATCGCGCCGCTCTCGAAAAGACCGATGGGCGCACCATCGGGGCCATTGGGGTCGATGATGGCGGGGATCTTGTTGTTGGGGTTGAGCGAAAGAAACTCGGGGCTTTTGACATCGGCATCGGCAAGCGTGACGAGGTGCGGCTCGTAGGGAAGGCC
>NZ_JALRGW010000062.1:0-2229 GCF_023253315.1 Aestuarium sp. | reverse complement strand
AACCTTGCGCCAAGAAGCAACTGATGCATCGATTGCCTTGGTGAAATACTCATCAAACAAAAGGCTAAGTAGGTTCTCGTTCTTACCGTAGGCATCTGCGATACGGTTCAAGAATTGTGCACGAATGATGCAGCCTCCTCGCCAGATCTTCGAAACGGCGCCTAGGTTGATGTTCCAGTTGTATTCCTTAGCTCCTGCTCGGATAGCGTCAAAGCCCTGAGCATAGGCAACAATCTTCGACGCATAAAGAGCTCGGCGAACGTCTTCGACAAATGCAGCCTTGTCGCTAACCGACCACTCGGTAGTTGCAGCTGGCATAGCTGGCTTACCAGCGCGCTGAGCTGCCTGGGACGAAAGGCTTCTTGCGAATACCGCCTCAGCAATACCTGAAACTGGAGTGCCAAGGTTTAGTGCGGTCTGCACGGTCCAAACACCAGTTCCCTTTGAACCTGCAGCGTCTAGTACTACGTCAACAAATGGCTTTCCAGTCTTGGCATCAACCTGCTTTAGAACTTCGGCAGTGATCTCGATTAGGTAGCTCTCAAGCTCGCCCTTGTTCCACTCGGCGAAGATCTCTGAGATCTCGGCAGGGCTAAAGCCACCAGCCTGACGAAGAATGTCGTAGGCCTCAGCAATTAGCTGCATGTCGGCATACTCAATGCCGTTGTGGATCATCTTTACGAAGTGACCAGCACCATCGGTGCCAACGTGGGTAACACAAGGCTCACCCTCGGCAACAGCCGCGATTGAAGCAAGGATTGGACCCAGGGTCTTGTATGCCTCTGTGGTTCCGCCGGGCATGATTGAAGGGCCCTTGAGAGCACCCTCTTCACCACCAGAGATACCAGCACCAACAAAGTGAATGCCCTTTGCAGATACCTCTTTCTCACGACGAAGGGTGTCTGTGAAGAGCGCGTTTCCACCGTCAACGATGATGTCGCCTGGCTCAAAGCGCTCGGCTAGCTGGTTGATAACCGCATCGGTTCCGGCACCAGCCTGAACCATGATGATTGCGGTGCGAGGCTTTGCAAGTGATGCAACGAAACCGTCGATGTCCTGGGCGGCGATAAAGTTTGCCTCTGGGTGCTCAGAGACAAGAAGATTGGTGCGCTCCACGGAGCGGTTATAAACGGCTACGCGGTTGCCTTCGCGAGATGCGAGGTTGCGAGCAAGGTTCGAGCCCATTACAGCTAGGCCTACTACTCCGATGTTTGCTTTTTCGGTCATGAATTGCGTCCTAAATAGAGGTGGAAAAAAGTAAATGGCTCGCGCAACGATGGGCGTAAATTTCTCCTAGGTTACCCTACTTTTCCCTTATTGCGGTGGGCCCGAGGCTGGATTTTCAGCTTGGCAAAGTATCCTTCGAAAGATGTTGAAAAAAGTTCTCACCACTGCCATAACAGCCGCTTTGGCAATTGGTGCCGTATTCCCAGCACCTGCCTTTGCTGCCTCCTGCACGCCCTCCAAGCAGCTTGCGAATAAGAACATCAAGGACATTCACGTTGAAGTAGTTAATGGCAATACAGGTGAAACTCTGTTCTCAGTTGCCGGAGAAGTACCGGCAAGAACGGCATCCGTGATGAAGCTCTTGACCGCAGCAGTAGCACTTGATGTGTTGGGCAAAGACTTTCAGGTGACTACAAACGTTTACTCTGACCCACAGAATCCAGGCAAGATCTACCTGGTCGGCGCAGGTGACATCACCTTGTCGCGCATGCCTGGAAACATCACTTCTTATTACGCCAAGGCACCAAAGCTAGATACCTTGACTAGGCAAATAGCTTCCTGGGCAAAGAAGAATTCGGTCACGATTTCTGATGTGGCAATCGACAACAGCCTCTATGGTTCTGAATCTGACTGGCATGCAACCTGGGATAAGAAGGGCCTTAGTCAGGGTTATATGGCTCCAGTTTCTGCCTTGCAAATAGATGCAGGCAGGCTCACCTCATCTAAAAATAAGTACTACTGGCTTGCAAGAAGAACTGCCTATCCGGTTTCGCAGGCAGGAACTTTGTTTATTCAATCTCTAAATAAGCGCAAAATCGCCATGGGCTTGAAGGCAACTGAGGAAACACTCCCTGAGGGTGCCGTGGTAATTGCATCGGTGAAATCGAGGCCGCTAAGAGAGTGGATCGCGAACATGCTTGGGGTTTCTGACAATTCCCTGGCCGAGGCGATGGCCAGGCTGGCATCCCTAGAAGCCGGTTTTGATGGATCAATGGAGTCCCT
>NZ_JALRGW010000061.1:0-2288 GCF_023253315.1 Aestuarium sp. | reverse complement strand
GTCCTTCAATAGCCCAATCATCAGCAGTGCGGTGCTGACCATCGGTGTGTCGCGCAGAGCGGTACCAGCGGAAATATTGGCCACCACGGCTATCTGTTCCGCAGCCAGCGCCTCATTGATCACCCGCGTCACCTGCTGCAGGTTGCTATTCAGCTCGGGCACAATAATGCCAATCCGCTGCTCGGGATCGGCTTTAAGCTGCTGTGCCGCCCAGGTTGCCGCCAGCCGCAGCTCCTGTTGCGAATCCTGGGCCTCGATACGAATCACGCTACTATTCTGTGGTGTAGATTGCAGCGCACTGACCCGAGTTGAGGCGGTTGCAATAATCTTTTCCTGCAACGGCGGTATGGATTGAAAGCCATAGAGCACAATCTCTTTTTCAGCGGGCAGGGCGCCGCACTGAAAACCCTTGGCCACCAGTTGCCAGCTGCGTTGGCTGGTCAGTAATCGGTTGCGCCGCAGCAGTTCATCGTAGCGCCCGCACCAGCGCATAAAGGTGGCAAGCGATGGGTTATCGGCTTCGCCGGCTGGTGGCAATTGTTCCAGAGAGAGATCCCAGTTTTCCAGAGTTTTTAACGTGTCGCTGGCCAGTTTGACAAAGTTACCGCGCTGTTCAGCGCTATCCTCGCCAATCGCGCGCTCCCAGTAATAGCGGTTTTGCTGCGCGCCAACCAGGGCCAGGCCGTCTGTCAGGGAATGTGTCAGAGAATGATTTTGATCCTGCAGCTCATCCCAACAGGCTTTTAACCAGTGATCCACCGAGTAGACCCGCGGCAGTTGCCAGGCGCGGCAATGATTGGCAGAGTCATGATGGGTTTTGGAAGCGGATGCAGATATCTGCTCACCCCAGGCCTGAATAATCTTTGCCGCCAGCCGTTGATTGGGAGTCAGAATCAAACAGTCGCGCTGAATGGCATCGCGGAACAGACTGATATCAATAAGAGGTGGCAGCATGGGTGATGGTGTTGTCCGGGCTGGTTTTTATAAGCGATGCACTGTGGGCTCTATAATCGCAAAACAGCGGTGCAATTGACAGAGGACTGATACAATAAGCCGATGCAATTTTCTCTCGATCTTATTTCGCTTTTCTTCGCTCTCGCAGGATTTATTCTGGGGGCTGCTTTAACCGTTGCGCTGCTGCGGGGACGGGCATCAAGCCTGCAGGCAGAGCTACTCAATACCCAGCAGCAGTTGGCCAAACTTGGCGCCGAACAGGAAAAGCTCGAAGCGCTGCGGCGAGAGCTACTGGTTGGCAACAGTGCCCTTGAACAGAAGCTGCTCAGCCAGCAGAGCCACTACCAGGAACAGATCGCGCTGCTTGCGGATGCCAAGCAGACCCTGAGCAAAGAGTTTGAAAACCTCGCCAACCGCATTTTTGATGAAAAGCAGAGCAAGTTCTCGCTGCAGAGTAAAGAGGCGCTCGAGGTCACTCTGAGCCCGCTGCGCCGCGATATTGGCGATTTTCGCAAACAGGTGGAGTCGGCTTACGACAAGGAAAATGCCGAGCGCAACAAGCTGGTGGGGCAGATTAGTGAACTGCAAAAGCAGACCATGCAGGTTAGCGCGGATGCTGTTTCACTGGCCAACGCATTGCGTGGCGACAACAAGGCTCAGGGCAACTGGGGCGAGTTTATACTTGAGAAACTACTTGAAGATTCCGGCCTAACTAACGGGCGCGAATACAGTACTCAGGTGGCAAAAAAGGATGAAAGCGGCAAACGACGCAACCCGGATGTGATTGTGCACCTGCCAGAAGGGCGCGATATTGTGATTGATGCCAAGGTTAGTCTGGTCGATTACGAACGCTATTTTCATGCCGAGGATGAGGACGAAAAGCAGCTCTGCCTGCGCCAGCATCTGAATTCCCTGAGAAGTCATATCAAAGGCTTGAGCAGCAAGGACTATGAAAATCTCGATGGCGTTAACAGCCTCGATTTTGTGCTGATTTTTGTTCCGGTGGAATCGGCCTTTATGCTGGCTCTGGATCACGACCCCGAGATGATGCGCGATGCCTATGATCGCGGCATTATTCTGGTTAGCCCCAGCACATTGATGGTTACCTTGCGAACAATTAAAAACCTTTGGCGCTATGCCGACCAAAATCGCAATGCTCAGCTGATCGCCGACAAGGCGGGCGGGCTCTACGACCAGTTTGTACTCTATATCGAGGCGCTGGAGGATGTCGGCAAACATATTGAGAAGAGCCAGGAGGCCTGGGAAACCGCCCACAAGAGGCTCTCCAGCGGTCGCGGTAATCTTGTGCGACGCACCGAGGAGCTGAAAAAACT
>NZ_JALRGW010000060.1:0-2374 GCF_023253315.1 Aestuarium sp. | reverse complement strand
GGCATGATAAGGTGACCGTGTGTTCCGCTTTCGGTCAGTCGTAACCACGCTTCATGTCTTAACGACACTGCTTGCATAAACCCTTCACACCAATCCATTGCAATCACATGACCTTCTGGGGCTTGCCAGAACATGGGTTCGCAGACTGGTTCGTCTAATGCCAAGCCAGACGCTAAATCCATGTATAGTGTCCCAATCAGTTCAATGACCCAATGAGGAACGGTCCTAGGGTCGGCCCCTAGGACTACAGACATCCACTCATCTGCGGGAATGAACACGGGACTACAGGCAATCCCGTAGAGGAAGCCATCGAGATCAGACAACATGAAACAGTCTTCAGGGCTGTCGTCTGACGATAAGTATTCGTCAAGGCGATCTAGTGCTAAATCCATGTTCATAGTGACAAAGCTCCCTAGGCTCAGACATAATTAGGGCATGGATAATCAGAACAACCTCGTCAATCTAGAAGACTTCATCCGTAATAAGATGAAGATGAGCCATATTTATCAGCCTGTAATGCTGTCGGTTCTCTTAAGGGAGGGCGGGGAGGCAACTTTAGAGCAAATCGCAAAAGCACTTCTGTCTTATGACCTACCTCAGATCGAATATTATTCGTTGAGAACCAAGAACATGGTCGGAAAGGTCCTCATTGGGAATGATGTTGTGGAGCCAATTAAGGTGGGCCGCAAGATTGCAGGTTACCGATTGAAATCCAGAGGTCTAACTGAGGATCAGCGGGTTTCACTGGCGGCGTTGTGTGATGAGAAGCTACACGAGTACGTCGATGGTCGTGGAGCTGGCATCTGGGGGCATAGACGTCTTTCAGAAGGATACGTATCTGGAAGTGTCAGGTATGAGGTTTTGAAGAGAGCAAAGCATCGCTGTGAGCTTTGCGGTGCACATGAAACGCAGTCAGCTCTTCATATCGACCATATTGTCCCAAGAGCTAAAGGCGGGTCCGACGACCTTAGTAATTTTCAGGTTCTGTGTATGTCTTGCAATACTAGCAAGAGGGATAGGGATGACACGGATTTCAGGGGTATTCTTGCAAGCTACCAGCACAGAGACAGTGGGTGCATTTTCTGCGAGCTGACACCTGACCGCATAATCGACGAAAATGAATTGTGCTTGATGATTGAAGATGCATTTCCCGTCACACCACAACATACCCTTATCATTCCGAAGCGTCATGTGGCTGACTACTTCGAACTCTATCAACCAGAGCTAAACGCAATCCATTCGATGCTGAGTACTAGGCAGCAATTCTTACTCAATAGTGACCCTACTATTTCTGGCTTCAACATCGGTATCAACGCAGGTCGCTCGGCGGGCCAGACGATTTTTCACGTCCATGTTCACCTGATCCCTCGGAGAGATCGAGATGTTGAGGACCCTCGTGGTGGTGTGCGTGGAGTAATTCCCAGTAAGCAGAGGTACTGATGGTCAGGTTTGTGGATTTATTAAAGCTCTCTCTTATTCTCATTTTTTTCGGTTTAAATCACGGTGCTGCTGCGGAAGGAGTGATCACAGGTTTGGTTAGTCATGTTCGAGACATCGACACACTAGAAATCGCTGAAACCCCAATCCGTTTGGATGGACTTGACGGTCCTGAACTTTCAGAGCCTCGAGGGCAAGAGGCTAAGGCATGGCTGATTGCTTTGCTCTCGGATGTGGAACTGTCATGTACCTTGAGTGGTGAGAGGACCTACGATCGATATGTAGGAACTTGTTACCTGCCCGACGGACGAGACCTGTCTGCCGTTATTATTCAAAATGGATATGGCCGAGATTGTAGAAGGTATTCGGGTGGCAAGTATGCAGAGTTCGAGACTGCACAAAGTCGATCTTTGATTATGCACGGCTATTGCCGATAGGAGGTACTACGGAGGATGTTCGGATATTATCTGTCGTGCTGATTGCAGTCTCTATGCTGTTACCAGTAACGTCAGCTTTTGCGCATTCTGGAGGGTTAAACGCTCAAGGTTGTCATGCTGGATCGCAGCCTTATCATTGCCATCGTCCTCAAGCGGCAACGCCCCAGAATAGTCCTGAGGTTAAGCTCTCCCGAACGGGTATCTGCCATGTTCGTGGTTCTCGATATTACGAACAAACTAAGAATTTTGTGGCGTACCCCAATCTTGAGGCTTGCCTTCGGGTGGGAGGGCGCTTGCCACGGAACTAATTTGAGCAAAGAATTTGGTACTAGATTTTGTAGATAAATGGTACTAGGTCGTAAATTGAAATTTTAAAATTTTTATTTATTTTCAATATTTAAGTCGTTTATTGTGGTTGTATGTGAGTCCGTGTGGGGGCACCACTTCTTTCCCTAATTTCCAATTATTCTGCGCCTGATACGTGGTCCGCTACCGTAATC